>CAVEWG010000032.1:0-16780 GCA_963619285.1 Oscillospiraceae bacterium
ATTATATAAAGCTACTTAGAAAAGCCTTGGTTAGAAGTGGACATAGCAATATTCCGGTAGCTTCTATTAATGCCAATAAATTGGAAGAAGGCTCTATGATGCCAATTACTTTAAAGATGATTCTTAAAATTGTAGCCGGCATAGAATATGGTGATTTATTAGACGCTTTAAAGAATCAAACTATTGCCTATGAGGTTAACAAGGGCGATAGTGAAAAGATGTTAAACAAATGGCTTGATAAACTAGATAAAGACATTAGAAATAATAAGAATTATTTGCCTACTTCTTATAAAAAAATATTTAGAGAAATCACAAAAGACTTCGCCTCTATTCCACTAAATAGAGTTCCTAAAGTTAAGGTTGGTGTAGTAGGGGAAATCTATGTTAAATTTTCACCTACTGGCAACAACAACCTAATGAAGTTCTTACAATCACAAGATTGTGAAGTAAATATGCCAGGCCTTATGGGATATGTTGAATATTGTTGCGCAAACAATTACAGGGATTATAAAGAATATGGTATGTCTAAAACTTTAGGAAAAATATCTAATAAAGTATTAAAGTTTTTAAATAAAGTTGGAAATGATATGTCTTCTATTATGAAAGAATATGGTTTCTATGCACCATGTTCGTTTTATGACTTGATGAAAAAACCAGAAGGCATTTTAGATTTAGGCACAAAGATGGGCGAAGGTTGGCTTTTAACAGGTGAGATGGTGGAATTAATAGAAGGTGGTTATGGCAATATTGTTTGTGCTCAACCATTTGGCTGTCTACCAAATCATATATGCGGCAAAGGTGTTGTAAATCGCTTGAGAGCTAAATTCCCTGAAGCTAATATTACACCAATTGACTATGATCCAAGTGCTACTAAAGTAAATCAAGAAAATAGAATTAAGTTGATGCTTGCAGTGGCAAAAGAAAATCTTAATAAATAGAATAAAAAGCGGGGGACCCGCTTTTTAAACATATGGGGAAAGTATATATAGTAAGTTAGCAATTAGCTAGCTGACTACCAATTTGTTCAAGATCGCTGATTGCGTCTTTCTCTGGTGTTAATCGAGTGATATAACCTTTATCATTTAGAATTATTGCACCCTTATTTTTTAGACGGTCACACCAGTTAACCATCCAAGTGCCATCGCCCCAATCATAGGAACCAAATAGGGCAATAGTTTTACCTGCGCAATTCTTTTCAATCTCGCTTACAAATTCATCCATTTCAGGATCAAGCTCTTCACTGCCCATTGCGCTAGCACCAAGTGCGAATACTTTTTCATCTTTTAAATCATCGGCAATAATATTTGAAACATTGATAACATTTACTTCTTTACCAGCTTTTTTAACACCATCACCAATAGCGTTTGCCATCATTTCGGTGTTACCAGTCATTGTCCAATATATAACGTTAATCATTTCATCCTCCTGTTATGATTTCATCTAATCTATAACCATTAACTATTTGATATAGGCATGTATCTATTGCCTTATCAAATTCTTTAAACTTTTTAAGACTTTCTTCTACGTTTGAATAAACCTTCCAATACTTACATGCTAATGCTCTTTTGCCATCATTTTGAATAAAACCCTTAATATCATCTAATGGATAATTAAGAATGATTCCAAGTTCATGAGGGAAGCTTTGTTTATTGTTATAGAACTCATAAAATCTTATATATAATTTTTCAATCACATACTCAAGGCTACAATTTTCATAGCCAAATTCTTCTAAATAAGAAGAAATAGCTTTGTTATTAAGGTGGTCCTTTAACTTATTTAATCTAGCTATTAAAACAATTTCATTTTTTCCTGAATATAACAAGAAACAACTAAGTGGTGTACCTACAAGTAGTGATTCAATAATCTTGAATTCACCTTGTTTAACCGTTAAAGTATTTGAAACAGATAAACCCTTAATAACTGGTGCACATGTACTGGCAAGTGAAAAAGCTAATTTTTCTTTCTTGTTACATTTACTTAAATAATCAACTTTCTCGTTTACCGACATAACACCTCTAGTTAGCATCAGCTAACTACATATATAAGGTTAGCATATGCTAACTAGAAAAGCAACAACTTTTTTAAATTTGTTTATATCTATATGCTAGAATATAGAAAAGCATTGATTAAGACTTGATATCGTAAACGGTTTTAAAGAGAGCCATGTCTGGTGAAAATTGGCAAACAATAGCGAATATCGCATCACTTATGAGCTGTGTATTCTGAAAATAGTAAGAAACATCGTGTCGACTACGTTAGTGTCTAGGGTTTGTTGGAACCTGAAGAGGTGTGATAGCACAATTTGAGTGGTACCGCGGGAAGTCTATTGACACTCGTCTCATAGTGGGCGAGTGTTTTTTGTTTATTAGGAGGTTTTATGAAGTTAAACAAGAAGGAAATGCTACTTATAAGTTTTATGTTGTTTTCTTTATTTTTTGGTGCGGGGAATTTAATATTTCCACCCTTTTTAGGACAAAGTGCCGGAAATAATACTATTATGGCAATGTTAGGTTTTTTGATTACAGCGGTGATATTACCAGTACTTGGAGTTATTGTAGTAGCGAAATTTGATGGATTAGACAATTTGGGCAAAAATGTGGGAAAGCATTTTGGTTTAATTTTTGCCTTACTAATATATCTAGCGATTGGACCTGGACTTGGTATACCTCGTGCTGCCTCGCTTCCTTTTGAAATGGCGGTGGCTCCCTATCTTGCAAGTGAGAGTAATACGACGTTATTTATGCTTATTTATTCTTTGATTTTCTTTCTTGTTGCCTTATGGCTATGTTTGACGCCTAATAAACTTGTTGAAAGAATAGGCCATTATTTGACGCCTAGTCTATTATTTCTATTAGTATTTCTTTTTGTTAGCTTTCTGTTTAAAGGTGATAAACAAATAGGGCTTCCTACAAGTGATTATTTAAGTTCTCCATTTTTAAAAGGGTTTTCAGAAGGGTATAACACAATGGATGCGATTGCCGCCTTAAACTTTGGGCTTGTTATTTCAACTACTTTAAAATCATTTGGTTTAAAAGACAAGAAAGATCAATTGTCATATACCGTTAAGGCTGGTATCTATGCTGGCATTATATTAGCTTTAATCTATATGATGTTGTCATATATGGGAATGTGTTCATCTGATGTCTATACATTAGGTATAAACGGTGCTATAACTCTTAGAAATATTGTTTATCAATTATTTGGCGATTTTGGCGCAATAATATTAGCGGCTATTTTTACCTTAGCTTGTCTAACAACCTGTGTTGGCTTAATTAATTCAATATCTGCTTTCTTTGCGGATAAACTAAAGATATTATCTTATGCAAAGTGGGTTTATGTAATTGTGATATTCTCGTTTTTGATATGCAATCAAGGATTGAATACTATATTAAGTATCTCTATTCCAATTTTAAATGCTATCTATCCAATCTCGATTGTTTTGATTATATTAGGTCTAAGCCATAAGCTTTGGGAAAATAATAAATTTGTCTATCCATTAGTTGTTATTTCAACAGCTGTAGTAAGTATTATTTATTCTCTAGAACAAGTTGGACTAAAACTTGATTTAATAAACAATGTATTAAATAAACTTCCTTTATATAATCAGGGATATGGCTGGGTTTGTGTATCTTTTGCGTGTCTATTGTTAAGTATAATTTTAAACATTATAGTTGAAAAAGTAAGCAAAAGTAATTAGTAAATAATCTAACAAAATTTCCAAAACTCATAAAAAAATAGACTTATGGAAATTATGTGCTTTTCTGTTTTATAATCTAGATGAAGGGAAAGGTACGATTATGATTGGAAGAATAGAAGAAAAAAAGTATTTACTTTCATTAATTGATGAAGAAGAACCACAATTTGTAGCTGTATTTGGCAGAAGAAGAATAGGCAAGGCTTATTTAATACGAGAGAGTTTTAATCATCACTTTACTTTCCAACATACTGGAATTAGCAACAATCAAATAGAGCCCGGCCAAAGAAAGAGCGCTCAACTAAATAAGTTCCTTGAGTCTTTAAAAGAATATGGATATTGTGGTAAAGACAAGCTTGATTCTTGGAACGACGCATTTAATGCACTAAAAGAAATCATAAAAGCTTCTGATGAAGATAAAAAGATTATATTTATAGATGAATTGTCTTGGATGGATACAAAAGAAAGTGGTTTTGTTTCCGCGTTAGAAAGTTTTTGGAATGGTTGGGTAAGTGCTAGAAGTGAAAAAGATGTTGTGCTTATAGTTTGCGCATCTGCCACTTATTGGATGATTGAAAATATCGTAAACGCAAAAGGCGGATTGCATAATAGACTTACTGGCCAATTATATTTAAAACCTTTTACTTTAAAAGAGTGCGAAGAATATCTACAATACAAGAAAATCGTATTTAATAGGCATCAAATTTTACAGTGCTACATGATTATGGGCGGCGTTCCATATTATTGGAGTTTACTTAAAAAAGGTAAAAGTTTAGCCCAAAATATTGATGATATTTTCTTTAAAGAAGGCGCTTTTTTAGCTAATGAATACGATAATTTATATAGCGCATTATTTAATAAGCCTGCTCAATACATCAGTATCGTTGAGGCATTAAGTACCGTTAATAAAGGCATAAGTAGAGAAGAAATTAGTAAGATTACTGGTATTAATAGTTCTGGTGATTTAACCACAAAATTAGCGGAACTTGAAAATTGTGGATTTATAAGAAAATATATTCCATTTGGTTATAAACAAAAGAATTGTATCTATCAATTAATAGATAATTTTACTTTATTTTATTACAAGTTTATGAAAGACAATGTTCATAATGAAAACTATTGGAAAGAGAATTTAAATTCTCCAAGCGTTAGAGCATGGAGTGGCATCGCGTTTGAAAGGGTATGCCTAGAGCATATTCCTCAAATTAAGAAAGCTTTAGGCATATCAGGTGTATATACAGAAGTTAATGCCTGGAGTTGCAATAGGGATGATAAAAAGGGAATTAAAGGTTCACAAATAGATTTGTTAATTGTGAGAAAAGATCAAGTCATTAATGTTTGTGAAATGAAATACTCAGAAACTAATTATCTTGTAGATGGAAAATTTGATCTCAATCAAAAAAGAAAAATAAGTGATTTCATTAATAGCACGCAAACAAGATACGCTATTCATTCAACACTAATTACAACCTATGGTGTTGAAGAAAACGCTTATTCAGGCGATATTCAATCAATAATAACTGCAGATGATTTATTTGCATAACAAAAAGAGCTTTCGCTCTTTTTGATTTTGTATTATTCCTTAACTAGATATTCATCTCTTTCAGGTCCTACTGAAATATATTTAATAGGAGTTTCAACTAGTTTTTCTAGATATTCAATATATTTCTTAGCATTTTCAGGAAGATCTGAATACTTACGGCACTTACTTACATCACCAAAGCCATCTAATACTTCATATACTGGTTTAGCTCTATTTAATGAGTCATCAGTTGGGAAGTCTGTAGTAACTTTACCATCTATTTCATAGCCAACACATACTGGAATCTTATCAAGATAAGCAAGTACATCAAGCTTTGTTAGAGCAAGATAAGTAGCACCTTGTACCTTACAACCATACTTACTAGCTACTGCGTCAAAGTAACCAACTCTTCTAGGTCTACCTGTTGCAGCACCATATTCGCCACCAGCTTGTCTTAAGGCGTCACCTTCATCATTACATAATTCAATTGTGAATGGACCCTCACCTACACAAGATGAATAAGCTTTCATAATACCGATTGAAGTATCTAGTTTTACACCTGGTATACCAGCGCCAATTGGGCCATAAGCAGCTAGAGTTGTAGAACTTGAAGTATAAGGATAAATTCCAAAGTCGATATCTCTAAGCGCACCAAGTTGAGCTTCAAACATAATGTTTTTGTTTTCTTTAACAGCGTTATTTAGATATAAAGAAGTATCAGTGATATAAGGCTTGATATGGCCACCATATGTCTTTAACCAATTTAAGCATTCATCAAGTGATACAGGATCTTTACCATAACCTTTTAGGACAACGTTTTTGAAATCAACGATTGTCTTTAGCTTAGACTCTAAAGTATCAGGTTCCAATAAGTCAGCCATTCTTAATGACTTCTTCATATATTTATCACCATATACATAGGCGATACCTCTTTTGGTTGAACCATATGCTTTATCAGCTAGTCTTTCTTCCTCTAAGATATCTTGAGCCTTATCATATGGCATACAAATAGTAGCCTTATCTGACAATTTTAAATTTTCAGGTGTAATCTTAATTCCTTTTTCTTTTAAAGAATTGATTTCCTTATCAAGATGTTCAATATCAACTACTACGCCATTACCGATGACATTTACAGTTGATTCTCTCAAAATTCCAGAAGGTAATAAATTTAGAATAAATTTACCTTTTTCATTTTCAACAGTATGTCCCGCATTATTACCACCTTGGTAACGACACACAACATCATAGTCGGAAGATAAAAGGTCAACCATTCTACCTTTTCCTTCATCACCCCAGTTAATTCCCACAATAGCTGTTAACATATATTTCCTCCTTATACGTTTACACTTATATCTATATCTTTATTCAAGATATCGCTATACTTCTTTAATTCTTCTCTGACTTCTTTTAGATACATTTCGCATTGAATAGAAGCTAGACCTGTAAAATGACCATTCTTTAAAATATCTTCTATTTCTTGTTTAGACAAACCAAAGCGTTCATCATTTTCGATTCTTTGGATTAAGTCGTTATCCTTTCCTTCTTCTTTGATTGCCTTATAGGCATCTAGAGAATGTTGCCTAATTAATTCATGAATCTCTTGTCTATCTTTGCCTTTTTTAACTGCTTCCATCATGATATTTTCAGCAGCTATAAAAGGAAGTTCATCCATTAGATGTTTATTTATAACACTTGGATAAACTTTACAATTATTTATAATATTTGAATATAAAGTTAATACGCCATCTATTGCCAAAAAAGCTTCAGGAATTGAAATACGCTTATTAGCTGAATCATCTAATGTTCTTTCAAACCATTGATATCCTGCAGTCATAGCAGGATTTAATTCTAGTGACATTACAAGTCTACATAAAGAAGATATTCTTTCTGATCTCATAGGGTTTCTTTTATAAGCCATAGCACTCGATCCAACCTGTCCTGCTTCAAATGGTTCATCAAATTCTTTTAAATGTGAAAGTAGTCTAAAATCATTAGAAAACTTTTGACAACTTTGAGCTATACCGCTTAATACAGAAAGAGTAAAATAATCAACCTTTCTTGAATAAGTTTGACCACTTACTGAGTAGCAAGATTTAAAACCCATCTTGTTTGCGATTATCTTTTCAAGTTCAAATACTTTTTGGCCATCGTTATTAAATAATTTTAAAAATGATGCGCCAGTACCAGTAGTGCCTTTGCAACCCAAAAGCTTTAGATTATCTAGACAATAATTTAAGTGATCTAAATCCATCATTAAATCTTGAAGCCATAAAGTAGCACGTTTACCAACTGTAGTAGGTTGGGCTGCTTGAAAATGAGTATAAGCTAAAGTATCTAAGTCTTTATATTTTTCTACAAAGATACATAAACTATTGATTAATTGAACAAGCTTTTCTCTTACTAGAAGTAAAGCTTCTTTTTGAATGATGATATCGGTATTATCACCAACATAACAACTTGTAGCTCCAAGATGTATTATTGGTTCCGCTTTAGGACAAGCCTTTCCAAAAGTATGTATATGAGCCATTACATCGTGTCTTAATATGCTTTCTTCTTTTTTGGCATATTCATAATCAATGTCATAAATATGCTCCTTCATCTCTTGTATTTGCTCATCATTAATATCTAAACCAAGTTCTTGTTCAGCTTCAGCTAGGGCAATCCATAGTTTTCTAAAAGTAGAGAATTTATTATTATTTGAAAAAACTTCTTGCATCTGTTTAGATGCATATCTAGTACATAGTGGATTTGTATAAGTATCGTTCATCCTAAGCACCTCAAAACGAAGTAATTATACTATATTTAGAGCTTATAAAATTATTTTCATTTGTGAAAATTTTGGTTTATAATTAATTCATAAGTATATTGGGGGAAACTTATGAATAATAAGATAATTGCGCTTTGTGGCAAGGGTGGTGTAGGAAAGACTTCTCTTTCAGCTACAATAGTTAAGATATTATGTGAAAAATATCCTGACAAAAAGATTTTGGCAATCGATGGAGATCCTTCTGTTGGTTTAGCTACTGCGCTTGGTGTAAAGGAATCAGGAACTATCAATGATATTAGAGAAGATTTCATTAAATTAGCTGATGAAAGAAAAGATGCGGAAGCTATCGAAATGCTTCATGAAGCTAAGGATCAAATCTTTGATAAGCTAGTTGAAACTGATACTTTTTCTTTTTTAGCGATTGGTAGACCCGAATCTAGTGGGTGCTATTGTTCGGTCAATGATTATTTAAGAGATTTAATCACAATGGTTGCCGACCACTTTGACTATGTAGTGATTGATGGAGAAGCAGGCATTGAACAAATTAATAGAAGAGTAATGGAAAAAGTTAATAATCTTATTTTTGTAAGTGACGCCTCTAAAAAAGGAATTGACGTAATAAAAACAATTGATAAAGTAGCCAAAGAACTTGTAATGTATGAAAAGGCAGGCGTTATCATTAATCGTTGTTCAGATTTAAAACTTGTAGAACATGTTGACTTGGGTGATTTGAAATTACTAAGCGCAATTGGTGAAGATAAGACAATTCAAGAATACGATATCTTAGGAAAATCGGTACTTGATATTCCTGAGGATTCAAATATCTATAAGGGTGCTTATAAAGCGTTAAAAGAAATGGGGATTGTACAGTGAAAGATTTAAAGCACATGTTTGAACTTGAAAGGCTTTTAGAAGACAGTGAAAACAAGTATGTAAAAGCTTGCCAAGAAAAAGGTAATAAGTGTATTGGTTATGCATGTTATAACGTGCCTGAACCATTGCTTAATTTGGATGGCTGTTTCTCTATTAGGCTAAGAGCTCCAAGAAGCGGTTCACTTGATATCAGTACATACTATATGACTAATTTCTTATGTGAATATACTAGGGCCTTACTTGAAAGAGCGATTGAAGGAGGTTATAACTTCCTTGATTGTTTAATTACACCAGATGGTTGTTCAATGCTTAATAGATGTATTGAAAACATGGAACTTTTACATACAATGAAGAAAGATAATTTCTTCTATCAATATATGGAAATTCCAATGAAAGCCGATGATAATGGCTTAAATCTATATGTTCTACAATGCAAGAATCATATTTTGACACCTTTAAAAGAAAAATTTGGTATTGATATAAGTGATGAGGCCTTACTTAAAGCAATTAACAAGCACAATAGGGTATGTGAACTAATTAATGAAATTGGCCAATATCGTAAATTAGATAATCCAACAATTACTGGTCATGAGTTCCATGTGTTATGTCTAGCTTCATATTCTTGTCCTAAGGATGATATTATCCCAATTCTTGAAGAAACGCTTGTTGAATTAAAGACAAGAAAGCCGGATGATAAGTGCCCATATAAAGTAAGAGTGGAGGTAGTAGGTAGCGAAGTTGATGATTTGGAATTTATCAAAACTATTGAAGATTGTGGTGCTTATGTATGCGCTGATAGATTCTGCTATGGTTCTTTTCCTGGTAGAGAAAAAATCGTGGTAAATGAAGGTGAAGATCCTTTAACTGCCATATGTCGTAACTATATGTATGCTTGTCAATGTCCACGTATGATGAATCAAGATAAGATTCAAGGTAGAAGAAAATATGTGGCTGATATCGCTAAGGAATATAAGGCTGATGGTATTATCTATGAACAAGTTAAGTTCTGTGATCCTTGGGCATATGAAAGAATGGTTGGTACTGTTGATTTAAGGGAAAAATATGGTTATCCAGTACTACAACTTGATAGACCATACGCTAATGGTGGTAGTGGACAAATAAGAACAAGAGTTCAAGCTTTTGTTGAAAGCATCGAAATAAAGAAACTAGGAGGAAAGAAATAATGGCTAAAGAAGTTGGAAAAGATAGTTTTGGTTCTTTCTATACTGGTGGTAAGGTTTATAACCGACGTGAATGGCGTGGTCTAAAGGATACTTTATATGATTATTCTAGATGGCTATATATCATGGGCCAATTAGCTGGTTTTATTGTAAAACCAAGAAACATAAAAGCTTTCTTTAGATATAGATGGATGTCAAATTATTTGGCTGTACCTATGATGGTTGACAAGTTCTCACAAGGTTTAAGAGGGCCTCAACTTAGAATATTGCATGAAGAATTCGATATTATCGTTTATGATGTTGCGAAACTTCTAGATTCTTTGTTTAAAGGTGATAGAAACGTAGGTAAGGATAAAAAATTCTCTGATAAAGTTGTTTTATTAGATGAAAATGAAATGACAGCTGTAATGATGGGCTTTCCTACTTTGAAGGGATTAAGTAGAGAAACTCCAGCAGTATATGTATCAGTGCTTTTAAATCAACACGCTGCTGAAAAATACATCGATATAGCTCAAGAATATGGCTTACCAGGTGATGTATGTCCAATGCCCGAGGCTGAAGCTGGTGTCTCTATTGCGGATGATTTTCCAGTGCTTGGAGCTTGCGCTGTTCAATGTAATACAACTTGTGATGGCTCTTTGATGGGTAATGGTGTTATTTCTAAGCGTCTTGAACTTGAAGATGGTGTACCATGTTTCCAATTAGCTGCGCCTTTACGCCATAAAGAAGATGATGTACAAGAATATGCTGCTCAGGAAATTAGAAACTGCATTAAGTTTATTGAAGAAAAAACTGGTGAAAAATGGGATTGGAAATATTACTTTGAGTGTGCTAAAAGAGTTAATATCGCAACCAAGGCTAGAATGGAATGGTTAGATATTAATAAGACTGATTATCCGCAGGTCGTTGGCGGCAATCTTGCTTTATATACTGAAACAAACT
This sequence comes from Oscillospiraceae bacterium, assembly GCA_963619285.1. Classification (GTDB taxonomy): domain Bacteria; phylum Bacillota_I; class Bacilli_A; order Erysipelotrichales; family Erysipelotrichaceae; genus Colivicinus. The sequence goes on from CAVEWG010000032.1 coordinate 10,980, forward strand.
ATATGGCAATATGTGGCAAGGTGGATTTATTCAGACAAGCTGATGAGAAGATAACAGAGATTGCTAAAGAAGCTTATAAGAATAAGAATATGCTCGCTAAAGAATATAGGCATAGAGCTATTGTTTGGGGTGTACAATCTCATTTCTATATGGATTTCTTGGTATGGTTATTGAATTGTTGGGGTATTGTTCCTTTAACAGATATGTTATCAATGATTAATACGGATATGATAGCTGAAGAAGATACTCCTGAAAATAGAGAAAAAGCAATCTATGATATGGCATGGCTTACTGAGAATATGATTATGCGTAATCGTACTCATGGTGGCTACAAAGTATTATTAGATGATTTGTGGGAGATTTGCGAAGAATTTAGAGCTGATACCGTAATTCTTTGGGAACATATGGCTTGCAAGGCACTAGATGGTATGCATGGTCAATTTGAAGAAAAGGCTAGAGAAAAGGGTATTCATTTAATTTGGGTAAATCATGATTTATTTGATCCTCGTGTTACAAGTAAACAAGCAATTAGAGACCAAGTTAATAAATATATGCGTACGGTTCTAAGAGAAGAACCAATCGATCCAAGTTTGGAAGTAATAGAAGATGAAAGGTCGTGGTAATGATGAAATATTTTGGTGGATGTGATTCTGGTAGTACTTATACAAAGTGTGTGATTTTAGATGAAGATGGAAAGATAGTAAGCGATGTAACTATTAGAAGCAAGATTAATACTATTGATTCTTGTAATGATGCTTTAAATCAAGCTGTTAGTAAAGTGACTGATTTAAATAGTCCAAAGGATTTAAGTTATCTTGTTGGTACAGGATATGGAAGAAATAAGGTTCCTTTTGCGGATGAAAATATTTCAGAAATTTCATGTCACGCTATGGGTGTTCATGTGGCTGATTCAAGTATTAAGGCAATTATTGATATCGGTGGTCAAGATGTTAAGGGTATTGCGGTAGATAATGACGGTACGGTATTAAATTTCGCTATGAATGATAAGTGTGCAGCCGGCACTGGTAGATTTTTTGAAGCAATGGCTAGAGCTTTTGAAATGAGTTTGGACGATTTCTCTAAATTGTCTTTAAAGGCTAAAAATATCATTCCTATCACTTCACAATGCACAGTATTTGCTGAATCAGAAGTTATTTCGCTTGTAGGTGAAGGCAAACCAACCGATGAGATTGCAGCAGGTATTGAACTAGCGGTTGCGAAAAGATGTTTCGTTATGGCTAAAAAAGCTGGTGCAACTGATAAGATTACTTTAACTGGTGGTTGTGCTAAAAATGATGGTTTAAAGGCCGCTATTGAACAAGTATTAAATCTAAAGGTAATCGATTTACCAATTGACCCACAATTAATGGGCGCCTTAGGTGCAGCAGAGTTTGCAAGAAAGAAAGGACTAGCTAATTAATGAAAACTATTTTACAAATTATTAAAGTAATACTTATTGTTTTGGCTATCTTTTTCCCATTAACTTTTATTGTCTATTTCTTTAATTTGGATATGAAGCTAACTAGTGCTTTACAAGGACCAATTCAAAAGCTTCAAGAGAAACAAAAAAGGGACCGTCATTTATAATGGTCCTTTTTGATGATGAAGTCACAAAAGCGCTTGAGCTTTTTAAAAAACTCGATTTAAAAGAATTAGATATTACAAATGATTTAATTGAAGATGTTGGCTCTGACAATATGATTTTTAAAAGTGAATGTGCATATGAACTTGGTGAAAATAATTCTCTTTCTTTTGAATTGTCAACTAGCGATATAGCTATAGAAGATAAAATCTATTTATGCGGCAAAGATATAAATGAAATAGATGCCAATGAAGATTTTATGCGTATCACTTTATTAAATGTTAGAGATGATAAGTTAAATGGTAATGCTTTATATGATAGACTCGAACAAATCAAATTAGCTAAATATAAGGTTTCGCCAAAAGGTTATATGCTTAGAACCAGTGTTGGCGGCAAAGAAAGAGTTAGAGTTTCTAAAGAACTTAAAAGTAATGGTAGTTTTTCTAAAATCGGTAGTGCTTATATAAAAGAGTACAAAAAACTTAATTATGTAAATAATGTGACTATAATATTTATTGTTGGTAAATGTGATTTATATGAAGAATTTAAAAAGCTTGCCAATAAGAAAAAAGAAATTAGCGATACTATTGATCACATGTTAAAAGGGCTCATGGTTAATGATTGCGATGCTTGCTCAGTTAAGAATTTATGTGATGAAGTGGAGGGCTTAAGGGAGATTCATAAAAATGGAAGAACATAATCATTATCATTCACCAGAAGTAAAAAAGAAACAAATCAATCGTTTATCTAAAACTATTGGGCACTTGGAAAAAGTAAAAAGAATGATAGAGAATGATGATGATTGTGCAGATGTTTTAATTCAACTTTCAGCTTGTAGAGGAGCTTTAAATTCACTTGGCAAAGAAATTATCAATGAGCATATGGAACATTGCATAATTCACGCAATTGAAGATGGCGACACTAAGGCTTTAGATTCATTTAAAGAAGCTATTAAAAAGTTTTCGTTATAGGGTGCAATGCATCCTTTTTTAATTATAATGAGAATATGAAAATTGAAGATGTAAAAGTAAAGGACGCAAATAGGTTACTTGAAATATATTGGCCATATGTAAAAAATACAGCCATAAGTTTTGAATACGAAGTTCCAAGTATCAATGAATTTGAAAGCAGGATTAAAACTATTTCTAGTAAGTATCCTTATATCAAAATAATTGATGATGAAAATAAAATTGTTGGATACGCTTATGCCAATAGTTTTAAAAGTAGAGAAGCATATAAATACGATGTAGAGGTATCGATTTATTTAGACCAAAATCAAAGAGGAAGGGGCTATGGTAAGGCTTTATACTCAGAACTAGAAAAGCGTTTAAAACAAATAGGTATAATAAACGTATATGCTTGTATCACGATGCCTATGCAAAAAAGTAAATATTCAACAGAGGCAAGTTATCATTTCCATCTAAAACAAGGTTTTGAACTTGTTGGTACTTTTAAACATTGTGGCTATAAGTTTGATGAATGGTTCAATATGATTTGGATGGCTAAAGAGATATGACTATTTTGATCGTGTTTATTATTTTATATTTATTGATGATTCTACCTAACTTGAGTAGAAAAGATAGAATGAAATCATTTGAAAATGTTTATATTGCTCATAGGGGCTTTTTTAACAATGTTGATATACCAGAAAATAGTTTAAGCGCATTTAAAAAAGCGGTTGAAAACAATTATGGAATAGAACTAGATGTCCAAATGACAAAAGATGAAAAACTTGTAGTATTCCATGATGAGTCTTTAAAAAGAATATGTGGTGTTGATAAGAAATTAACTGATTGCGATTTGGATGAATTATTAAACTATAATCTATTAAATACTAATGAAAAGATACCTTTACTTAAAGATGTACTTGATGTGTTGGATAAAGATACACCACTTATTGTTGAGATAAAGCCAGAAGGTGAATGTATCAAGACTTGTGAAAAGACAATTGAGCTATTAAAAACATATGATAGAAACTATACAATGGAGTCTTTTAATCCACTAGTTGTGGGTTATTTAAGAAAATATCATAAAGAAATTATAAGAGGACAATTAGCTTATAATATGCTTAAGGATAAGGAAGAAAAATCTAATATTTTAAGAAAATTTAATTGTACTTATTTGTTAGAAAACTTTTTAACAAAACCAGATTATATCGCCTATGATATAAACAATATGAACAATTTATCTTTTAGAATTATTTCTAAATTATATAAAGGCGAATGCGTTGCCTGGACTATTAAAAGCAATGAACAATTAAAACAATCAAGGAAGTATTATCAACAATTTATTTTTGATTCCTTTATTCCATCTAAAAAGGGCAACTAGTGTCCTTAATAGTTCATGTTTCTAAAGAAACTTTCAAAGTCTCTTCCGTTATCATTGATAACTTTTAGCATTAGATTTTGATAAATGATATAGCCGTCTTTACTAATTCCGTCATAGATACAATACCCATTTAGGAAACATGATGTATTGTATAGATTAACAATCTGATCGCTTGTATCGTTTCTTTCTATATTGACATAGTCTTCGTCTATTTGACAAAGAACTATTTCGCTGCCATCTTCAAAGATAATATCAACGTTACGGAATGTATCAATACCTGCATCATTGTTTTCTAATTCGGTTATTTCTTTCACTTCAAGGTTACACGCTTCAATAAATTCATCAATGGTGAAGATACTTCCGTCTTTATAGTAGTTGATGTTAGAAGAATCTTTTATCGCGTTAGTTTTTATGTTTTCAATTATTTCTTTTGGTGTATTTAAACTCAATAGAATATTGTCGTAGATATAGAAATAATCGTTTAGATTAATAGCGCAACTAGATTGTTTATCACAATATGATGAACCGTCATACATGTTGTTAGAACTATATGCATCAAATGAATATTGGATATTATTTAATGCGATTATTTGATAAGCGTCAGAGCCAAGTGAATATTCATACGCCTCATAATAGTTGCTTATGTCTAATACTTTTCCGCTGTTTATAAAATAGCCATGGTATTTAAGATATATTTCGTAGTCTAAAACAGTGTGATAAGTACCGTTGTACTCAGCTTTTACAGGCGAAGTATCGTTTGTATTCGTGACACATCCACACAAACACAAAATTATTATTAAAAAACTAATAAGTTTTGTTGATTTCTTTTTCATTATGAGTACACATGATAATAAGTAAGAATCCATCCTGAGTTTTCGCTTGCACTTATAGTTGTGAAATTTGTTGAATCAGGATCTCTTACATATAACACCTTTCCACTACTATTATAACCATAGACTACCATGAAATGAGCATTGCTACCTTTTTTAACTTGAACAACAATTGGATCGCCGTTATCTAGATATGTTTTAAATGTTGAATAGGCGTTAGTACTAGATATGCTTCCATAAGCAACTCTTGAAAAACCAAGATTAGTTGCAAATGTGTTCCAGTTCATTGGACAAGCTACATAATTATTGTTTAGGTATGCCGGAGTAACAGACTTTGATTTTACATAGTTATATACCATTGTCATAGACACTAAAGCACATCCACTAGATTTGATTGTTGTTCCTGAACATCCATTCAATGCATCGTTTGCCCATCTTGAATCGTATTGTGTTAATCTTGAAATGTTTAATGTTGTTGATGTTCTTGCTGCTCTTACTCTTTTAGAATTGTTTTCTAATTCCATTTTGTATGTTGGGTCAATCCAAAAATCAGCAGTATCTTCTATGTAAAAACTATTATCAATAGGTTCAGCGCTAGTTATAAAAGTTGTTGTTATTAACATAAAAACGCTAAGCAAGCAAACTAAAATTTTATTATTTTTCATTTCATTCTCCTTTTTTAATGAATATTACAATAACCATGCTTTCTACCATAGCAGTAGTAGATAAAACCCGTGCCTGAACTATCTCTTCTATCATAGGTAGCAGATAGTGCAAGTTCACCCTTGTTTGATGAAGAAATAGCTTGTTCATATGTAAGAATTAGAATTCCGTTTTCCCAATATTCTTTGACTACGACGTCAGCTACATAAGCTCTACGAGATACGTTTGTCTCTGCGGTGATTCTTGAATTTGACGTGGAAATAATAATCAAACATATAAGCAACATTTTCATATACTTTCTCATTGTTCTTCCCCTTTCTAATTAAAGTGTATAAATTTATGTCAATTTTTAATATTTTTTTGAATAAAAACTGTTTAATGCTATTTTTAATTTTTAC
>CAVEWG010000033.1:0-16719 GCA_963619285.1 Oscillospiraceae bacterium
GATATTGTATATAGTGAAGTTGATATCTATAAAAGAGTATAATTTTATAGATAAAGGGGAGTTTTATGAAAGTTATTATTATTGGCTGTGGTAAAGTCGGTAAGACCATTGCGAAAGAACTTGTGAAAGAAAAACACGACATTATCGTAATTGATCGTCATCCAGATATTGTAGAGAATTTTTCAAATGCGATTGATGTTATTGGTGTAGTGGGCGAAGGTGCTAGTCTTAATATTTTAAAAGAGGCTGGTGTTGAGTCTGCTGATGTTTTGATTGCGGTAACCAATGCTGATGAAGTTAATCTATTATGTTGTTTATTCGCTAAAAAGGCCAATCCTAATGTTAAGACAATAGCTCGTGTTAGAAATCCTATGTATACTTCTGAGATTAACTATATAAAGGATGAACTAGGTTTAACTATGACTATTAATCCTGAGATGATAACAGCGCGTGAGATTTCAAGGCTTATTAGATGGCCTAGTGCTTTAAAGGTTGATTCTTTCTTAAGGGGTAAGATAGAACTTATTTCTTTTGCGGTTAATGGTAATAAGAAACTTGTTAATAAATCAATTGCACAAATTAAAAAGGCGCATAATGCAGATATTTTGTTTGTGGGGATTGAAAGAAAAGGTGAAGCTATTATTCCTAAAGGTGATACCGTGATACTTGATGGGGATAAGGTTTCGGTATGCGCAACTCCTTCTGTTGCGTCTAATTTCTTAAATGAAATCGATATATATGAATCACCTATTAAGAATTGTTTGATAGTAGGTGGTAGTAATACGGCTTTCTATCTAACTAGAATTCTACAAAAGTCTAATATTGATGTTGCGATTATGGATATGGATGCAGATAGATGTGATTATTTAGCTGAACAACTTCCTGATGCGAGTATTATCAATAGTTGTGCTTCTGATGACAATGTGCTTGTTGAAGAAGGTTTACCAGAGTGCGATTCTTTTGTTAGTTTAACTGGTATTGATGAAGAGAATGTTTTGCTTTCTTTATATGCTAAATCTATTAGTAAGGCTAAGGTAATTACTAAGGTTAATCATATTAGTTATGATGGTGTTTTAAATAATATGGATGTTGGCGCTCTTGTTTCGCCTAAAAATATTACAGCTGCAAATATTGTGGCTTATATTAGAGGCCTTGCTAATAGTGGCGAAAATGAAGTAGAGACTATGCATCGTATTTTATCAGATAAGGCTGAGGCTTTGACTTTTGAAATAAAAGAAAAGACTGAGTCTATTGGTCGTACTTTAGAGAGTTTAAAGACTAAGAATAATTTACTTATTTGTTTGATTGTTAGGGGCAATGAGTTAATTATGCCTAGTGGCAAAGACACTATGGAAATTGGTGATACAGTACTTGTAGTTACTACTCATCCTGGTTTAAACACAATAGAGGATATTATCGCATAATGAATAAGTCGTTTGTTAGATATACACTTGGTTTATGTGTTGGCATAGAGGCTATATTTTTAATTATTACTTCTATGTTTGCGCTTATATATAGAGAACAAGGTTTCTTGCAATATTTTTCAGTTGGTCTAGTAAGCGGATTATTTGCCTTGTTTAGTTATTTTAAAAAGCCTAAGTCAAAAGTTTTTTTCGCTAAAGAAGGTTTTATGATAGTGGCTTTATCTTGGCTTGTGCTTTCTTTGATTGGTGCTATTCCTTTGTTTCTATTAGGTGAGACGCCAAATTATATTGATGCTTTATTTGAGATTGTATCTGGTTTTACAACGACTGGCGCCACAATTATGAATGATGTTGAATCTTTATCGCATGCGACACTATTCTGGAGATGTTTTACTCATTGGATTGGTGGTATGGGTATGTTGGTGTTTGCTTTAGCTGTTTTACCAGGTGCTGAAGGAAGTGGCATTTATATTATGCGTGCTGAGTCTCCTGGTCCTTCTGTTGGTAAACTTGTTTCTAAGTTGTCTTCAACGGCCAAGATTTTATATGGTATTTATACAGGTATGACTTTCATACAATTTATTTGTTTATTAATTTGTAAGATGTCAGTCTTTGATTCATTGCTAATTTCTTTGGGTACGGCAGGTACAGGTGGCTTTGGTATTTTAAATGATTCTTTTGTTTCTTATTCAAGTTCAGTTCAAATAGTCACAACCATTTTTATGATTTTGTTTGGCGTTAACTTTAATGTTTATTATTTTATTTTAGCCAAGGATTTTAAGAGTGCGTTTAAGTGTGAAGAAATGCGTTGTTACCTAGGTATTATTGCTGTTTCAACAATTTTGATTATGATCAATATTTTCCCAATGTTTGGTAATTTATTTGATTCATTTAAACATGCCTTTTTCCAAGTTGGTTCAATTATCACAACTACTGGTTTCGCTTCGGTTGATTTTAATTTGTGGCCAGAGTTTTCAAAGACATTACTTTTAATTTTAATGTTTATTGGTGCTTGTGCTGGTAGTACGGGTGGCGGTATTAAGGTTAGTAGAGTTGTTATTTTAGCCAAGGATTTTAAAAATTCAATTCGTAAATATATTTTCCCAAGAGAGGTTAAGCATATTCGTTTTGAGGGTAAAAGAGTTGATGATGAATTAGTTGGTTCGATTCGTTCTTATATTTCAATTTATTTTTATATTTTCTTTATTTCGCTTATTTTATTGAGTTTGAATAATCTTGATTTTACGACTAATTTTTCAGGGCTTGCGTCTTGTTTTAACAATATTGGTCCAGCTTTTAATTTAGCGGGTCCGATGTCTAACTATAATTGTTTCAATTGGTTTTCTAAGCTTGTTCTTATTTTCGATATGTTGGCTGGTAGACTTGAACTTATTCCAATGCTTGTTTTAGTGGGCCCTTTCTTATATAAGAAGCGTCGTGAAATAAAGGTGATTGAAGATGAATAAGATTTTATTGATTGTAAATCCTAATTTAAAAGAATGTGACGTAGAAGATGTTAAGAAGCATTTGAATGATCATAACGTTATTGTTTTTGATGATCCTTTAGATAACGAAAGTGCTTATTGTGACTTAGATAAGCTAATGGATAATGTTGATACCGTTATTACTTTGGGTGGCGATGGTTCAATGCTTAAGGTGGCTGAACTTGTTTATAAACATGATTTAAGTTTGTTTGGTATTAATTATGGTGGTATTGGTTATTTAACTTCTTTAAGAAAAAATGAGTTGGATAAACTTAAATTAGAGCCTGAAATAGAAAAGCGCACTATGTTGGATGTTTGGGTAAATGATGGTGTTCATCATTATGCGTTAAATGATGTTGTGATTTGTAAGTCTAATATTAATATTCCAATTAAGTTAAAGGTGGATGATGGAAGAAGTATTACCAATTATTTTGTGGATGGTTTAATTGTTTCTTCATCTACTGGTTCTAGTGCTTATTCTTATTCGGCTGGCGCGCCAATTATTGAAGAGGGCAAACTTGTTTTAACGCCAATTTGTCCAGTTAATAGAAGCAGTCATTATAAGATTTATGATGATAGCGTTTCTTTTAAGATTAATTCTTATCGTGATAATAGAGATGAGGCTTATTTATCAATTGATGGTTCTAATTCTATCAGCATAAATAAGGATGATTATATCTATGTTAAAAAGGCTAGTAATAAGCTAAAGATTGTGAGATTTAAGAATGATTGAAAGATTTGAAATAAGTATTGATTGTTTAAGAGATGAGAAGCGTTTTTTGACAATTTATGTACCTGATGGTGAGGGCCCATATCCAGTTTTATATATGATGGATGGTCAAAATGTTTTCTTTGATGAAGATGCAACTTATGGTAAGTCTTGGGGAATGTATGATTATCTTGTTAATAGTGAGGCTCCTATAATTGTGGTGGCAATTGATTCTAGTAGAGGCCATAATAATGAAAGGTTATGTGAGTATTCACCATTTGATTATGATGATTTCAAGTTTGGTTTTATAAAGAGCCAAGGAAAGACTTTTATCAAATGGTTGATTGATGATTTAAAGCCGTATGTTGATGATAATTATCCGACTTTATCTGATCGTCATCATACTTATATTGGTGGTTCTAGTATGGGTGGCCTTATTTCTTATTATGCATTGCTTAAGCATAATGATGCCTTTAGGGCGGCGGCTTGTTTATCTCCTTCTTTATGGGTAGACAATGAAAAGCTTGTAAATCTTGCTAAAAAGGCTAAGATTGATAGCGACACGCTTATTTATCTTGATTATGGTTCGACTGAGGCTGGCAAGGGTAAATTTGCAAGAAGGGCGTTTGAGAGTTTTTGGAATTGTGTTGATGTTTTGAAAAATAAGTCACTTGATTTAAATATAAAGGTGATACAGGGTGGTCAACATAATGAGGCGAGTTGGGAAAAACAGGTTCCAACGTTTATAAATTTATTTTTAAAGGGGTGACGATTAATGAAAAATTTTGTGTTTATTTCACCAAACTTTCCAAGTAATTACTACAATTTTTGTAGAGAGTTAACTAATAATGGTTTAAGAGTTTTAGGAATTGGCGATAGTAATTATGATGATTTAAGTGATGAGCTAAAGAGTGGTTTATTTGAGTATTATAAAGTTGATTCATTGGAGAATTATGATTCGGTTTTTAGGGCTGTAGCTTTCTTTTCTTTTAAGTATGGCAAGATTGATTATCTAGAGTCTAATAATGAATATTGGCTTGAACAAGATGCAAGGCTTCGTGATGATTTTAATATTAATACAAGTTTTCACAGCAAGGATATGGAATGTGTTAAGTTTAAGTCCAAGATGAAAGAGAAATATAAATTGGCTAATATTCCTGTTGCTAGGTATTACTTGGTTGAAGATTTAGATGGTTGCAGGAAATTTATTGATGAAGTTGGATATCCTGTTATTGCTAAGCCTGATAATGGTGTTGGGGCTTGTGGCACTTATAAGATAAATAATGAAGATGATTTGAAGCATTTTCTTGGTACTAAGCCTGATACTTTATATATTATGGAAGAATTTATTGATGGTACTATTGTTTCTTTTGATGCGATAGTTGATTCACATGGCAATCCATTATTTGAGACTGGTAATGTTACACCTGTTTCTTTACTTGAGGTTGTTAATACGTTAAGTGATTCAGCTTTCTATATTCGTAAGGATCTTCCAGCTAATATTAAAAAGGCTGGTGAGGCTGCTTTAAAGGCTTTTGGGGTTAAGTCTAGATTTGTACATTTTGAGTTCTTTTCTTTAAATAGTGATCAACATATTGGCAAGAAGGGCGATATTGTGGCTTTAGAAGTAAATATGCGTCCAAGTGGTGGTATTTCTCCAACGATGATGAATTACGCAAATGGGGTTAATGTTTATAAGATTTGGGCTGATATGATTGCGTTTGATAAGTTAACAGTTGAATATAATAATGAACATTGTTTCTGTGCTTTTGTGGGTATTAGAGATGGTTTAAAACATAAGATGTCTGTTGAACAAATTCATAAGAAATATGGTGATAAGATTGTTTTAGAGGGAAGAGTTGAAGAAGCTCTTTCTGGGGCTATGGCTAACTATATGTATGTAGCTTGTTTAAATAGCGAGAAAGAGCTTAATACGTATTATAAGGATTTGCTTAAACTAGCCTAACAAATAAGGTAAGAAGTATCTTATTTGTTCAAACCACCAGTTCCAATCATGGGCAACATCGCTTCCCCAATAATCAAACCAAGCGTTGATACCTTTTTGGTGGAATAAGTATTCCATGTATTTGTAAGTTGGCAGACCTGTGTCTTCCCATGCGCCTTGACCTATACAGAATATAATTTTCTTTTGATTGTATAGGTTGATGTATGGGTGATCACTTGCCATATTGGTCATAAAGGCTTCTGGTGAGTTGTTGTATAAATTATCGTCTGAATAGTCACCATAGAAGTATCTTGAGTTAAATACACCAGACAAGGCTAACATACCGTCAAATAAATCTGGTCTTCTTAAGAAACATATTGTTGCGTGATTTGCGCCCATAGAACAGCCAAAGGTTATTGGTAGCTTCTTGCAGGGTGCTTTTTCTTTGATATAGGGAACAAGTTCGTTTGTGATGAAATTGAAGTATTGTTCTTGTCTTGCGCTTGCCCAACTTTTCTCTCCTTTGCTAGACCAACTTTCTTCATCAATTGAGTCTACAACAAAGACTTGAATTTGTTCACTGTCAATGTAGTCAGCGATTTTATCAATTAAGCCAAAGCTTTCATAGTTATCAGCTTTTGAGTCTTGGGTTGGAAAGGCTAATATTGGTTGGCCATTTGTTCCGTAAATGTTTACGCGCATGTCTTTATTTAAGATGTTTGAATAATATAAGATACTTTGTATTTGCATAATTTTCTCCTTTGGTGCGCCTAGTAGGAATTGAACCTACAGCCTTTTGAATCGGAGTCAAACGCTCTATCCGTTGAGCTATAGGCGCATTAATGGCCTGTCGAGCCAAAGCCTCCGTTTCTTTCATCTAACACTTCTTCTTCAATAACGGTGTAGTATTTTAAGAAGATGCCTTGAACAAAGCGTTCGCCTTTATTTATTTTTAATATTTTATCGCCTTTGTTTACGATGGAAATAATAATGTGTCCTTGGTTTGTGGCGTTATAGTAATCAGAGTCGATAATGCCAGTTGTGTTTGTTAGATACATTTGGTATTTCATGCCTAGTGATGATCTTGGGTAGATGTTTAATACGTATCCTTGTTCCATGTAACATCTAATGCCTGTTGGTATTTTAATCATTTCGTTTGGTTTAATTTCAATATCAATTGGGCAGACAAAGTCATAACCTGCAGAGCCTTTAGTGGCTCTTTTTGGTAAAGGAATGTCGTTATATATTTCTTCTATATTTGAAATATCTAGATCTTTAGAGAATTGTTCTAAGCTTACTTTTTGAAATTTTCCTATTGGCATGTAGATATTATAGCTTTTAATTATTCAAAAAAATATAGCTTTATTGAGCTAGAAAAAATTTTTTTAAAAAAAGTGCTTGCCAAAGTCTTGAAAGGTGTGTTAATATTAATGGGCACTAGTTGTTGGCCAAATAGTGTAATGCTGAAGAAGTACTCAAGAGGCCGAAGAGGAGGCCCTGCTAAGGCCTTAGGTCGGGTTTCCGGCGCGAGGGTTCAAATCCCTCCTTCTTCGCCAGTAAATATGCAGATGTAGTTCAATGGTAGAACGCGACCTTGCCAAGGTCGACACGAGGGTTCGATTCCCTTCATCTGCTCCAGATGGTCACGTGGTGTAGCGGTTAACATGCCTCCCTGTCACGGAGGAGATCGTGGGTTCGATTCCCATCGTGACCGCCATTTGTAAAATTAAGAGCTATTGTTTAATGGCTCTTTTTTTTATATCATGTTGGGTGGAAAGAAGGTTAAAAATGGAAAACGTTTGGAAAAAATATTCTGGTTCTAAGGTAAAACCAGTTATGGAATTTGGCAAAGAATATATAGATTTTATGTCAGCTTCTAAGACAGAAAGAGAGACTGTAGAAAATTCTATTGCTTTAGCTAAAAAGGCTGGTTTTAAGGATTTGATGGCTTGTAAGAAGGTGAAGAGTGGCGATAAGGTTTATTTTAATAATCGTGGCAAATCTTTATTTTTATTTGTTGTTGGTAAAAAGGATTTAAGTGAGGGTTTAAATATTTTAGGCGCTCATGTTGATTCTCCTCGTTTAGATTTAAAACAACATCCTCTATATGAAGATTCAGGTTTAGTATTACTTGATACACACTACTATGGTGGTATTAAGAAGTATCAATGGGTCGCACAACCTTTAGCTTTACATGGTGTTGTTTGTAAGAAAGATGGCAGTACTGTTAAGGTTGTAATTGGTGAAAAAGATGATGATCCAGTTGTTGGCGTTAGTGATCTTTTGATTCATTTAGCTGCTGATCAAATGAAGAAGACTGGTGCTAATGTTGTTGAAGGTGAAGATTTAAATGTCTTATTTGGTTCTATTCCTGCTAGTAGTAAGGGTGATGAAAAGGAACTTGTTAAGAAGAATATTTTAGCTTTATTAAAACAAAAATATGATATTGAAGAAGAAGATTTTATTTCTGCTGAAATTGAAGTTGTTCCTGCTGGTAAGGCGAGAGATTATGGATTAGATAGAAGCATGGTTATGGCATATGGCCAAGATGATAATGTGTGTGCTTATACTTCTTTAAGAGCTATATTAGAGATGGATATGCCTGATAGAACAAGTTGTTGTATTTTATCTGATAAGGAAGAAGTTGGTTCACAAGGTAACACTGGTATGTGTTCTAGTGCGTTTGAGAATTCTTTAGCTGAACTTATGGACAAGCGTGGTCAATATAGTGAATTAAACATTAGAAGATGTTTACGTGGTTCATACATGCTTTCAAGTGATGTTAGTGCTGCTCATGATCCAAATTATCCTAGTGTTACTTCACCAAATCATAATAATGCTGAATTTGGCAAGGGAATCGTATTTAATAAATATACTGGTTCTAGAGGTAAGAGTGGCAGTAATGATGCTAATCCTGAGTTTATCGCTAAGATTAGAAAAGCATTAGATGATAATAAGGTAGCTTATCAAACAAGTGAACTTGGTAAGGTTGATCAAGGTGGCGGCGGTACAATCGCTTATATTCTTGCTAATAAGGATGTTGAAGTAATTGATGCTGGTGTTGCTGTTCAAAATATGCATGCTTGTTATGAAGTTACAAGTAAGGTTGATATCTATGAGGCTTATTTAGCTTATAAGGTATTCTTAAAAGATATTAAATAGGTGAAATGGTGGGCAACCACCATTTTTTGTTCTATCATTGAAATATGAAAAAGAGAAGAGTTTATAGAAGTGTATTATTAGTTTTAGCTTTAATTGCACTTGTGCTAGGCGGAACACTAGCTTATGTTTTATTGCATAACGAAAAGACTAGTGTTATGTATTTGGCTAGTAGTACTAATTTATGTGAAGTAGTTGATGAAGATGGCAATCAATTTTATTTTCCAAGGGGGAAAGAAGTAAGTTTGTCAAATAAGACAAAGACTATTAATGATAATGAATTGTCTAAGATATATGTTGATGATGATGCATATTATGTTAATTTAGATAGTCTTGTTGATGAAAAGGAAGCTAGTGTTTTAACTAGTAGCTTATATGTTTATCGTACTTGCACTGTTTATGAAAATGAGACTGGTAGTGAGATAAGTGGTATCGCTTATAAGGGCGATAGTATTCAAATAACGGGGCATAGTCCTGTTAATGATGATGGTAGTGTCAATCGCTTTAGATATGATGGTGGCTATATTAGAAGCAAGTATTTGACGGATGATGAATCTTTGTTAAGTGAGACTAATACTTTTTCAAATAATACCGATAATCCATATGGAGCAGGCAGTGCTAGTGAACTTGATTATAGTAATGATGAACAAGTTAGTTTTGATGATAATCTAATGCCTGATGTATGTAAGACTTTATATATCAATAGAGAGGCTATGATTGATATTGAGGATTATATTGAGTTGGCAAAAAAGACTAGTGTTAATACTTTTGTCATTGATATAAGAGATGCGCATGTTGTTTCTTATAAGTCAGATGTTATGAAGGAGAATTCACCTACAAGTTATGATGCTGCTTACTTTACAAAGGAAGAATTTAAGGAGCAACTTGATAAGGTAAAAGAGGCTGGCATTTATATGGTTGGTCGTATTACGGTTTTTAAGGATAAGAACTATATGATTGATCATCCTGAGTATGCGATACTTGATTTAAATGATGATAATAAGCCTTTTGAATATGGGGGTTCTTATTGGCCTAGTGCTTATGTTAGAGATGTTTGGGAATATAATGTTGAAATTGCTAAGGAAGCCGTTAGCGATCTAGGCTTTAATGAGATTGAATTTGATTATGTTAGATTCCCTGAACAAATTGATTATTATGCTGATACTTTAAATGCTCTTGATTTACAAAATACTTATAATGAGACAAGAAGTCAGGCTATTCAAAGATTCTTGATGTATGCTTGTGATGAACTTCATGATTTACATGCTTATGTTTCGGCTGATGTGTTTGGTGAGACAAGCAATAATTATGTAACAGCTTATGGTCAATATTGGCCTGCTATATCAAGTGTTGTGGATGTTATTTCGCCTATGCCTTATCCTGATCATTTTGGACAACATGCTTACGATATTGAGGAAGTTGTTTGGACAGTTCCTTATAAGCTAATGTATGCTTGGGGTAGCCAAGCCTTAGGCATGCAAAATATTACGCCTAACAAAGCCAGGGTTCGTACTTTTATACAGGGTTATAATTCGATAAATGAGCCTTATGTTGTTTATGATAACGAAAAGCTACTTGATCAAATTAATGGCTTGATTGATAGTGGTATTTATGATAATGGCTACATTGTTTGGAATTCTGGCAGTTATATCGATAATTATTATTTATATGAGGATGCTTTGTCTAGATGAGAGCACAAATAACTATTAAGGATTTAAGTGGTGATTATAAGGAGATAATAAATGCTGAGGATATAAAAAATCCTAAGCATTTTTCTTATGTTGATTCTTATGGAATGAGAAATGATGTAAGAGTTTTTAAAGATGGCATTACTATTTTTAGGGAAGATGAAGATCATAAGACTTATGTTGTTTTACGTGATAGAGCTTATATCAAGATAAAGTCTAATAATGGTGATTTTAGTTTTTCTGTAAAAATACTTGCATTATGTATAAACAATGATATTATATCTATTGGCTATTGTGTAAGCGATTGTCAAAAGCGTGTGGAAATTAAGTTTATAGGAGAAAAATAGTAATGACTGCAAAAAAATCAATGGCAGATGTAGCGTATGATTATCTGTCAACAAAGAAAAAGGCCGTTGCGTTCAAGGACCTTTGGAAAGAAGTTTCAAAGAAGACTGGCGTAGGGGAAGATAGGGTTGCTTCTTTCTACTCTGATTTATCAATAGATGGAAGATTTGTTCAACTTGATGGTAACAAATGGGATATTAAGAATCATTTAAAATTCGAAGACACACAAATCGATTTATCAGCAATTGAGGTTGGGGATGATGATGAGGGCGTTGTCTATGATGATGATGGCAATATCATTGAAGAACCTGATAATGATGATACTTATTAGACGCAAATGCGTCTTTTTCTTTATAATGTTTCTATGCAATATGTGATTTTTGATTTTAATGGAACAATATTGAATGATGTAGATGTTTCACTTGATTGTTTAAATAAGACGATTCAAAAGTATCTTTTTAGAGATTTTATTGCAGTAGAAGACTATAAAAGAATCTTTACTTTTCCAGTTAAGAAATATTATGAAGCTGTTGGCTTTGACTTTGATCAATTAGATTGGTATGAGGTTGGCCAATATTGGATGGATTTATATTTGAGCAATTATTTCAAGTGTAAGTTAAATGATGGAGTTGTTGATTTATTGGTTGACAATAAAAATAAGGGCATTAAAAATGTAGTACTTAGTGCTAGTAGGGTTGATATCTTAAAGAAACAATTAGCTGATTTAGGGATTATTGATTATTTTGATGAGATTCTTGGTATTGATAATATCTATGGCACAAGTAAGCTGCCTATTGGTTTGAATTTTATTGAAGATAAGGACCGTAGCGAATGCGTTATGATAGGTGATACTTTACATGATTTAGAGGTTGCTAAGTCGATGGGCGTAAGGTGTATATTGGTATCATGTGGACATCAAGACAAGGAAATATTGTTAGAAAATCACGATGAAGTATATGATGATATAAGGAGTATTAGGATATGAGAATAGGTCAATCACAAGATGTACACAGACTTGTGGAAAATAGAGATTTAATTATAGGTGGTGTTAAGATACCTTATGAATATGGCTTACTTGGCCATAGTGATGCTGATGTGTTGTTACATGCGATTATTGAGGCTTTAATCGGGGCGATGGGTTTAAGGGATATTGGTACTCATTTCTCGGATAAAGATCCAAAATATGAGGGTATTTCTTCTTTAAAACTATTAGAAGAGACAAGAAAGATGTTAGATGATAATGGCTATAAGGTTGTTAATATCGATAGTCTTATTATGATTGAAAAGCCTAAGATGGCGCCTTTCATTGATCAAATGCGTAAGAATATCGCTGATACATTATTAATTGATGAATCTTTGGTTAATGTAAAGGCCACATGTTTTGAAAAAATGGGTTTTGTAGGAAAAGGTGAAGGAGCGATAGCACAAGCTGTTGTACTTATTGATGATAAATAAAAAGAGCTTATAGATTATTTATAAGCTCTTTTTTACGCCATGCACCAGATTCCCATCTAATTATAAATATTATTCCTCTAAGGCATTCGTCAGCGCACATGCCAATCCATATGCCAACTAGTCCCATATTTTGAACAAAGCCAAAGTAATAGGCAACAGGAATTGATACAAACCACATGCTTAGTATGCCACAAGTTACCGGAAATTTAATGTCGCCAACTGCTTGTAGGCTTCTTACCATGGTCATATTAACAGCTCTTCCTATTTCTAGTATCAAATCCACCAGCATTACATTTCTTGCGATGTCTAATAGTTCATCTTCAATAAAGAAAGAGAATAATTGATTAGAGAATGTAAATATTAATAGGGCAGTTGTACCGTTTAATAAAACAGAAAGAATTACAGCTTTTTTAGCTTCCTTATAGGCTTCATCTTTTTGTCCTGCACCTATCATGTAGCCGATAATGATTTGCGATGATTGTGATAGAGCGCATCCTAATAGATAGCCAATCATGGCATACATATAGGCAAAGGTTCTAACTTTTACAATAGAGTTTCCTAGCATGTTTACAAATGTTAGGATTATCATTTGGCTACCATTATAAGATAAAGATTCTCCACCACTTGGTAGTCCTATTTTCAACATAGCTTTAAGTAGTGTTGATGGCCATGGGCTAAGACAGTTAAAGTTTACTTTTATTGGGCTTAGGGCATTAAAGACAATTACCAAGAAGGCTAGGCCGATGATTCTTGATATTACTGATGAAATAGCGGCTCCTGCTACGCCAATATGCGGTATTAGAAAGTAGTTACCGATAATGTTTAAACCGTTCATTATAGCTGAGGCAAACATAGAGTGTTTCATCCAACCGTTACTTCTAAACATGGCGCTATATGTTGAATAGATGCCTTGAAACATTAGACCGCTTGCACAAATATTTAAGTATAATAGTGCTTCATGCATGCAATCACTTGGTATTTTCATTAATGTAAAGATGTTTCTACCAAATAGCCATAATAATATAGAAACCAAAAGTCCAAATATACCGTTTATGATTATTCCTAGGGCATATAGTTGTTCGATTCTATTTGTCTTACCTGAACCAAAGAATTGGGAACATAGTATAGTTACAGATAACGATATTACAGAAAAGGCAATAATAAGTAGGTCCATGATACTAGCAGCATTTGTGATAGCACTTGCACCCGTTGTTGAGACAGTGTTGACCATTATTTTGTCGACGTTTGATACAAGTAGTTGTAATACTAGTTCAATAAAAATAGGCCATGTGTATTTAAGTAGTTTTTTATCAAGAAGTTTCATACTTAAATTAGTTTATTACGGCCTATTAAAAATACAAGATGGTTTTACAATGAAAGTGGTTACATTAACCTTTTAATCCTCTAGATTGTCTATCCATGTCTTCTATGACAATGTCATAGATTTCACCAAGTGTTCTACAATATTCTAGAACAAGCCATGGCTCATTAGTGTGAAAGTGAATTTTAATAAGTTCATCATCACCTACTGCCAATAGACAATCACCTTTGAAGTTGTTGTTAAAATATTCAGTTATTTCATCTTCATTAAGGTTTTTTCCATCAATTAATAATTGTGTATCATATCTAAATTCAAGCATATTTTTGTACCTCTGAAAAGATTATATAATAATCGTAGTGGAGGTGCATAATATGGCAAAAAATCAAAGGTTTGAAAGAATTTATTCTCAGGGTGCTTTGGAAATTATGGAAATTTGGGTTGATAAGGAAACAGGTGTTAATTATCTTTATCATCATGTGAGTCCAAACGCTGGAGGTTTAACTGTTCTTTTAGATAAGGATGGAAAGCCTGTAGTTACTCCTGTAGTAAAAGATTAATTTGTTGGTTAGCATATGCTAATAAATGGTGCTAGAATGGTTTTAGAAATGGAGGCTTATTATGTCTGTTGTAAAAGGTAAATTTTTGGCTTATGGTTTCTTACTTGGAACAGCTGGTGTGAAGATTTTAAGTAGTAGAGAAGCAAAGAAGGCTTATACACATGTTACTGCTGCTTGTATGCGTGGTGCTGATTGCGTTATGAAGACCGCTCAAACTATTAAAGAGAATTGTCAAGATATCGCTGCTGATGCACGTGTTATCAATGATGCTAGAGCTAAAGAGGAAAGAGAAAGAATTATTGAAGATGCTAAGGCGATAATTGCTGAAAGCGAAAAATAAAACATAAGTGGCAGTTATCTGCCACTTTTATAAGGTATTAATATGAAGTGTGTTATTCTACATGAATCTATCGGTTATTTAAGAGTGCATGTTAATGTTGTCAACATGACTTTATCTGAGGCTGATATTTTAGAAGAATATTTAAATAAATTAGAAGTTGTTAAAAGGGCGGTTGTATCTGAGCGTACTAGTAATGTAACTATTCAATACGATGATGGTAGAACTGAAATTATTGATGCTTTGGCTAATTTTACTTATGTGGGGTTCGAACCCCCTATGGTTGTTAGCTCTAGAGCTTTAAATAGAGAATTTGAAGAAAAGACTTATTGGCATATATTCAACAGGGTTTTTAATGTATTGTTTGTTCCTATTCCAATTAGAACATGCATTACACTTGTTAAATCTGTTCCTTTTATCATTAAGGGAATAAAGAGTCTATTGGCTGGTAAGATTGAAGTTTCTTTACTTGATGCGACTACAATAGGTGTTTCTATTATTAGAAAAGATTATTCAACCGCAAGTAATATTATTTTCTTGCTTGGTTTTTCTGACATATTAGAGGAATGGACTCATAAGAAGTCTATCAGTGATTTGGCTGGTGCTATGTCAATAAATGTTGATAAAGTATGGCTTTTAAGAGATGGAAAAGAGAATCTTGTTTCAATCAAGGAAGTAGTCAAAGATGATCAAATAGTTGTTAGAACTAGTAATACTATCCCTCTTGATGGAGAGGTTGTTGATGGTGAAATGAATGTCAATGAATCTAGCATGACTGGTGAATCGTTACCTGTTATTAAAAGAGTTGGCAATAGTGTTTTTGCGGGTACGGTTGTTGATGAAGGTCAGTGTGTAATTAGGGTTACTAATACTTGTGGAACAGGTAGATATGATGCTATTGTTAAGATGATTGAGGAATCGGAAAAGCTTAAGTCTAATGCTGAGTTTAAGGCTACTTGTTTAAGTGATAGTCTTGTTCCTTATTCTTTCTTACTAACAGGTGCTGTTTATTTGGCTACTAGAAATATTTCAAAGGCTTTAGCGGTTTTAATGGTTGATTATTCTTGTGCATTAAAATTATCGATGCCAATCAGTGTTTTATCAGCTATTAAAGAAGCTAGTTATCATCACATATCAGTAAAAGGTGGCAAATTCTTGGAGTCAATAAGCGAGGCTAAGACGATTGTTTTTGATAAGACTGGTACTTTAACGCATTCTTGTCCTTCTGTTTATAGAGTTGTACCGTTTGCTGATTTGAATGAAGATGAGTGTTTAAGAGTAGCCGCTTGTCTTGAGGAACATTTCCCACATAGTATCGCTAATGCGGTAATAAATAAGGCTAAGGAAAAGGGCTTATATCATAGTGATGAGCTACATGCTAAGGTTGAATATTTAGTTGCTCATGGTATCGCTAGTACAATAAGTGATAAACGAGTAATTATTGGCAGCTATCACTTTGTCTTTGAAGATGAGAAATGTGTTATTGATCAAGACAAACAAGAAATGTTTGATTCTTTACCTGATGAGTATTCACATTTGTTTATGGCAATTGATGGCAGGTTAACGGCAGTTATTTTAATAGAGGATCCAATTAGAAAAGAAGCTAGAGATGTTATTAAGACTTTACATAATCATGGTTTTGATAAGGTTGTTATGATGACTGGTGATTCAATAAGAACTGCTAAGGCTGTGGCGCAAAAGGTTGGCGTTGATGAGTATCATGGTGAGGTTTTGCCAGAGGATAAGGCTAACTTTATTAAGAATGAGCATTTATTAGGCAGAAAGGTTGTAATGGTTGGCGATGGTATAAATGATTCGCCAGCTTTATCGGAGGCTGATTGTGGTGTCGCGGTATCTGATGGTGCTGCCATCGCTAGGGAAATTGCAGATGTAACTATTAGCGAAGATAACTTGTATCTTTTGATAACTTTAAAAGAATTATCTGATTTATTGATGGAGAGGATTCATTCTAATTATCGTTTCATTATGTCTTTTAATTCTGGTTTAATCGCTCTTGGAGTATTAGGAATTCTTCCAAGTACAACAACTGCTTACTTGCATAATGCTTCAACGCTTTTAATTTCTATGCATTCGATGAGCAATTTGCTTAAAGACTAGTATAATAAGTAACTATGAGTAAAGATATGGTACAGGGTAATCCCCTAAAATTGATATTAGCTTTTTCATTGCCACTATTGTTGGGTAATCTTTTTCAACAGTTTTATAACATTGTTGATACCGCTATTGTTGGTCAAACTTTAGGAAGTGTAGCACTTGCAGGAGTTGGCGCAACAA
>CAVEWG010000034.1:0-16012 GCA_963619285.1 Oscillospiraceae bacterium
TAAAAGAAAATGGTATAAACATTGATGGTGAAATTATTTGTCCTTATTTAGATGGCATTAGAAAGACTATTGATGATGTTCATTATATTGTTGATAAAAAGTTGATTCCCGTAGGTGAGAGTGAGTTTGCCAAAGATAAGACATTTTCATTTACTAGCAGTGATTTAAAAGATTATGTACAAGAAAAAACTAAGGGTGAGTATAAGGCTTCTTCTTGTATTTCTATTAAAGAATCAGATGATGTCGATACGATAATTAGTAAATTAAATAGCGTTTCTAATTTTAATAAAGTAATTGTCAATTGTGTATGTCTTGATGATTTAAAGAAGTTTGTGAAAGCTTATAAGAAATCTAATAAGAAATTTATCTTTAGATGTGCAGCAAGCCTAGTTAAAGAACTTGGTGAAATAAGTGATAAGGATTATTTAAGTAAACAAGATTGCATAAGTGATGGATTAGGTGGATTAATACTAGCTGGTTCCCATGTTAATAAGACTACTAGTCAATTGGCATACTTGAGTAGACATGATGATTCTTTGGAATATATCGAATTTAATCAACATAAGGTATTAGATGGTACCTTACATGATGAAGCTTTAAGATGTGCCAAACTAGTAAGCGAAAAGCTTAAAGAAGATAAGATAGTCGTCTTGCAAACTAGAAGAGATCGCGTTGATTTTAAAGATGGTGATAAAGACAGCCAACTAAAGATGGCTACAAGTATTTCAAGAGAGTTAACTGGTGTTTTGTCTTTGCTTGATGTTAAGCCTAGATTTTTGGTGTCAAAAGGTGGAATTACTTCCTATGATTGTCTAAGTATTGGTCTAAGTGTTAAAAAAGCTTTGGCTCTTGGACAAATAGAAAAAAATATTGGTGTAGTTAAGATCTTAGATGATTCTAAGTTCAAGAATATGCCGGTTGTTATTTTTCCAGGTAATGTAGGAGGTGAAGAAACTTTATATAAAGTAATAGAGAGGTTAAAAGGTATGGAAAAGAAAGTATTTGGTTATCCTAAGTATGATGAATTAGGAGAAATGGTGTTAACGACATATACAAATGAATATTCGGATATGCTTATGGATATTCGTGTATATAAAGTTAATAAAGGTGATGTAAAAACGTTTAGTAGTGATGATGAAGAGGTGGCAGTATTACTGCTTAATGGTCAATTAGAATTTGATTGTGATGGAATAAAAGAAAATGCATCAAGAAGGTCTGTTTTCTTAGATGGTCCTTATGCAGCTCATGTATCTAAAAATAAAACAATCACTGTAAAAGCGCTAGAGGATAGTGAAGTACTTGTTCAAAGAACACATAATGATAAGGACTTCGATTCTAAGATTTATAAGCCTGAAGATGCTCCTTGGGGCTATTCTAATAAGGGCAAGTATAATGCTACGGCTGCTAGAAGAGTAAATACAATTTTTGACTTCGATATAAATCCTAAGAGTAATATGGTGCTTGGTGAAGTATTGAATGATCCAGGTAATTGGTCTGGTTATTTACCACATCGTCATCCTCAACCTGAGTGTTATTATTTCTTGTTTGACCATGAAGAAGGCTTTGGCGCAAGTTTTGTAGGTGATGAAGTATATAAGAGTACTAATAGAAGTTTCTCAGCAATTCCAGGTGGCAAACTTCATCCACAAGTTTGTGCTCCAGGTTATCAAATGTATACTTGTTGGATGATAAGACACTTAGATGGTAATCCTTGGCTTCAAACTTCTAGGTTTGAAGATGATGCCTTCTTGTGGTTAAAGGATGCAAATTTTGATCCTAATACTAATTCATTCAATAAATAGTTAAAGAACGCTTAATAGCGTTTTTTTAAATCTATAACAGTAATTATCTTGGGCCGCGAAACTAAAAAAATCACTTTGACGGCCGAGGATAAATGTTTTATTGAGTTATTTGTTTATAAAACCGTTATACCTTATAACGGTTTTATAACTTTAATGATCTTTTACCTTATTTATACGATATAATCTTATTAGGAACTATTTTATTTATATTAATACAATAATAAAAATACTTTAGAGTCTTAAAGGAGAGTTAGATGGACAATAGTAAAAAAGGCGAAGTGACTTTAAAGCGA
Source organism: Oscillospiraceae bacterium (assembly GCA_963619285.1). Taxonomy (GTDB): domain Bacteria; phylum Bacillota_I; class Bacilli_A; order Erysipelotrichales; family Erysipelotrichaceae; genus Colivicinus. Next base: position 2,096 of record CAVEWG010000034.1, read on the forward strand.
CATACTTTAATTGTTTTGTTAGTGGTTATTTTAGTATTACTGGCATTAGTGTTCTTTTTGATTTTAGATAAAAAAGATGTTGATACTAATGTTAGTAATATCGAAGATAAACAAGTAGAAACACAATCATCCAGTATTAGAATACCTGGTTATTCTTCTATAGTTATTGAAAGAGATAAGGAAGATGTGCAAATAGCTTTAATTAATCCTAGTGGTAATCCTTGTTATTTTGTATATGAATTAATATTAAAAGATGGCGAAGAATCATTATATAAGTCTAAGCTAATTCCTCCAGGTAAGATGATAAGGGATGTCAAATTAAATAGGCCACTTAAAGAGGGTGAATATAATGCTTCTTTTAGAATTACTACAACTTCATTGTCTGATAATAGTCCAATGAATGGGGCTAATGTTGAAACTGTTTTAATTGTCAAATAATATGAAAAAACATTTAATAGTGGTTTTAATATTTATTTTAATGACACCTTCTTTTATATATGGAGAAGATTGTGGCACAGAGTATGGTGGCTCTAGTATTGCCTACAACAATAAGGTAGCTTATGTTTATTTGAGTGATGATGTAAGTCTTTCTGATACTTTAACAGTTAAAAGTGGTTATACACTATATCTTTGTTTACATGGACATAGTTTATCTATTGATAGTAGTAATGCAGCAATAAAAAATAATGGAACGCTTATATTAAGCGATTGTATGGGTAATGGCTCAATTACTAGCAGTAAGGGGTATGGTGTTTCAAATTATGGCACTTTCAATTTTCATAGTGGTTGTATTTCAAATAATGGCAATAGTGGTGTCTTTAATAAGTCTGTTTTTAATATGTATGGCGGCATCATTTCTAATAATAAAGCGCCTTATGGTGGTGGAGTCTTAAACAATAAAACCTTCAATATGTATGGTGGTGTTATTAAAGATAATCTAGCTTCTTTAAGGGGTGGAGGAGTATGTGGTGAAACTAGTTCTACTTTTAATATGTTTAATGATTCTTTGATTACTCATAATACAGTCAACAATAATGGTGGAGGTGGTGTTTATTGTAATGACAAATCTATCTTTACTATGGCTGATAATAGTTCTATTTTAGATAATATTGCTAATTGTATAAGCGGTGGTGGTTTATATGCCTATGGCTCTTCAATAACTATTAAGGATAATGCTTCTATTATAAATAATCACTCTAATGTTAATGGTAGTGGCATTTATTTTTATAGTGGCAGTTTAAATGTAAATGATGATGTAACAATCGATGATGTGTATTTACGGTCTAATAATACTATTACGGTATTAGAACAGATAAGTGATAATGCGCGCATTGGAATAAGTGTTCAATATCCTCATAGTTTGCCTACTGTTGTTTTAAATAGTGATAATCTTAATGCCTTTTATTGTAATGAACAAGATTATTCATTAATTTCAATCGACAATACTATAAAGCTAATAGAAGCTATTTCTTATCCAACATATGTTATAGATATTCCAAGTAGCATAAGTTTGGATGAACAGTTAGAAGTAAAGGCTACTGATGTGAATATTAAAGATGGTTCTAGTTTAATTGTTAAAGTAGCAAGTGATAATGATTTTACTTTAATAAATAAAGATAACGTATCTCTTACTTATTTAATTAAACAAGATGAAACGATATTAAGTAACAATGACATTATTTTAAAAGTTAATAATGATAGTTCTACCTTTCTTAAGTTCGAGCTACAAGATAAGCCAAAGTATTCAGGTACTTATACAGGAACAGTCATGTTTACTGTTTATATAGATGAAAAATAGAAAGGAGGAAAGGATGAAAAAGACTATTACGTTATTAACGAGCATTTGTTTATTGTTGTCTTTATCGGGTATTGGTTTTGCGGATGAAACGAAAAGTACCACAATTACTTATCATGTTGATCCAAACTATGTTGTGACTATACCTGCTAATGTAACGCTTAATGATACGTTAGAAGTAAGCGCAACAAATGTGGTAATCGAATATGGCAAAAAGCTTAATGTAAAGATTAGTGGTGACTTTAAGTTAAGCAATAATAATCATGAAGTTGCTTATTCTATTACAAGTGGAAGTACTGCCATTAATTCTGGCGATACGGTATTGACTATAAATCCAGATGAAGCAAATACTGGAAGTAGTACACTTACTTTTGTTAAACCAGAGACTGGTTTTAAGTATGCAGGTGATTATAGTGGTACAGTAAGCTTTACTATTTCAGTAGAATAGTGAATAAAAGCTAGATTTTTTCTAGCTTTTATTGCGCTTTAATCATAAATTATGTGTTTTAAACAATGCAATATAAAAAAATATTGATTAAAGTAGTAATTAGTATTGAGTAATAGCTTTATTTTTTGGTATATTTAAGTCGTAGAAACAAACACCATGTTTGTTGAAACTTTATTTGAAGGCCATATATTTTAAACCAATATCCCTAATCACATAAATATATGGCTTTTTTAATTAAATATACATTTTATATAGGTTATAATTTATGGGATAAGGAGCAGTGGACGTGGAAGAAAATAAGGCAGCACGCTTTCTAGAGCGTAATCACATTGACAGTAATGATGTAATCTACATTGATCATGTTAATAGAAAGTCCGTTTTACACTTAAAGGATACTAGTACTGCTTCATGTTTTATTAATACAAAGGATTTTTTAACGGAACTAGAAGATAAGGGTTTTGTTTCTATTAGTAAGGCATTACTTGTTTCTAAGTATTATATAGATCATATAGATGGTAATGATTACTATATGAAGGATGGTACTGTTTTAAAGGGTAGAACAAGGACCATGGGTGCTCATAAAAAGCTTAGTAAGCTAATTGAGTCTTCAACTATTAGTATCTTAGATGATAAGTTTAAGGTGCTAGATAATATGCCTATTGCCTTTTGTGTAATAGAACTATTACTTAATAAAGATGGTACTGGTGTTGATTTTATCTTTAGGTATTGTAATAAACAAATGGAAGTAGTAGAAGGAAAAACCATTAAAGAAATGATGAATAATTCTTTCTATAAAGTGTTTCCTAATGCTGATAAGAAATGGTTAGTAGCGTATGCAGATGTAGCGGTAAATGGTGGAGTAAGATATATCAATGATTACTCTCCTGAAATAGATAAGGACTTATTTATTACTTGTTACCAGCCAATGGATGGTTATTGTGCTTGTATATTAATCCCACAAGAAGAAATTATTAAAAAATAGTTAATTGTATAAGATGTCTATTTTTCTATTATTTCTTTTTGTTTTAGATAGTTTTCTACGTCTTTAATAAAGGTTTCAACTTTTAATATTATATCTAATGTTTCTTCTTTATCAGCCACGTAAAAATCTTCATAATCTGATTTTTCCCTTAGTCTTGAAGCACTTCTTATGATACTAGATGTATATGTTGGAAATATTTTTGTTTTAACGTATTCTTGATTAAAATGCGAGATGACACCGCTGTGTTTGCTGCTGTCAAAGCCATCTAAAGCGTTGGTTGCACGCATGGCATCAAAAGCTGAATAATAGGCTCTATTTAAGGCTACTTCGTATGACTTTTGTTCATATAGTACTTTTGCAATTTTAAGGTTTGAAATAGCTTTTTCAAATCTATATTTAGATAATTCTTTTACGCTTCCACTTTCCATAGGGTGATTCCTTCCTTGTTTATATTTTTATAGAAAGGTAAAGTATCTTTCCATTTATTAAATTTATCATTGTCTATGTCGACTACTGATAATACTTTTCCACAATCTAGTTCATAGTTAGATACGCAGTCTATCATGGTGCTGGTTTGTTTTTTTGATGGCTGTTTTAAAAGAATTAGCGCAATATCTACATCGGATTCATTGTTTTCGTTTCCTCTAGCATATGAACCATATAAGACTACGTTTGATAAAGAATTTCCATAGATTTTTTTTAAATCGTTAATCATAGAATTTATGGATAACATAAGTTCTTTATGCTTAATAAAGAGCATGCGTTTTCTTCTAGCGTTATTTAAATCATCTTTTTTTCTTTTATCTGCTGGGTAAGGTGTATCGGCAAGGATAATCCATTGATTACCAATTTTTTCTCCTTTGATTCTGCCACTAGCTAATAGTCTACGTATGTTTCCTGGATCTTTATGATTTGCTTTAGCGTATTCACTAACCGATAGATAGTTGTTCATATTATTTTTCCTCTTTATGCACTTATATAATAACACGAAATCGTGTAAATATAAGCGAAATAACAAACGAAATTTTGTTAAAACTATTTCGTTTACTGTTATAATTTAAGTAAGGATTTCGTTTGGAGGTGTCTTATGAATTATTTGTCTTGTAAAGATGCAGCGGATAAAATGGGTATTACGGTTCGTAGAATTCAACAATTGTGCAAAGAAGGCAAAATAAATGGAGCCATTAAAGACAATAATACATGGCTTGTTCCAGAAGATGGTTTTATTTGTGAGAAAAAGCCTGTTCCTGTTGGTGTGTCTGATTTTAAAAATGCTTCTTCTAATTACTACTATGTAGATAAGACATTGTTAATAAGGGATTTTCTTAATGCAAGGCCAATGGTTTCACTTTTTACGCGTCCTAGGAGATTTGGTAAAACTTTAAACATGGATATGCTTAGAGTGTTTTTTGAAAAGACAGAGGAAGATACTTCTACTTATTTTAAGGATAAAAAGATATGGGAATGTGGTGATAATTACACTAAGTATCAGGGCAAGTATCCGGTTATTTTTCTTACGTTTAAAGATGTTAAGTGTTTGAATTGGAAAGATACATTAGATAAACTTAAGAAGTTAATTTCTTCAGAATTTGTGCGTCATTTAGAGCTTGAAAAAAGCGAAAAACTTAATAATTATGAAAAGGATCAATATCGTAATATAGCTAGTAATTCGGCTGATGAAATAGATTATCAAATTAGTTTACAAACGCTATCTCTATTACTTCATAAGCACTATGGTCAAAAGTGTATCGTAATAATTGATGAATATGATACACCAATACAACAAGGGCACAATTTAGATTTCTATGATGATGTTGTTAATTTCATGCGCAATTTCTTTTCTGGTGGTTTAAAAGATAATGAGCATCTAGAATATGGTTTTTTAACAGGTATATTAAGAGTAGCTAAGGAGAGTATCTTTAGTGGTATGAATAATTTAAAGGTTTCTTCTATTATGGATGAAAACTATAGTGAATATTTTGGCTTTACTAGTGATGAAGTAAGACAAATGCTTAAATACTATGGTAGGGAAGACAAATTCGAAGAGGTTTGTAAGTGGTATGATGGTTACAAATTTGGTAAATGTGAGATCTATAATCCTTGGTCGGTTATAAACTATATTTCTGATAATTGTGTTCCAAAGGCTTTTTGGCAATCAACCGGCAGCAATGACATTATTGGTGAAATAATATCGCATGCCAATGATGAAACAATTGAAGGCTTATATAAACTGTTAACAAGGCAACCTTTAACGACATATATTGATACCAGTGTGATTTTTCCAGAGATTAACAATAGTCCTTATAGTATATATAGTTTCTTGTTGGTAGCTGGGTATTTAAAGGTGGATAAGTTATATCCACAAGATGATGGCGGTTATATGTGTGATGTGGCTATTCCCAACAAGGAAATTATTTTTGTGTATGAAAAAGAAATATTGAACAGGACAAATCAAAACAATGTTGCCATTTCTATTAGTCAAGCAATATTTACTAATGATATAGATAAGTTACAAGAACTTATAAATAATTTTATGCTTAACAGTATTTCTTCTTTTGATGGTACAAATGAAGCCTTTTATCATGGAATGTTATTAGGCCTTTGTGCTGTGCTTGGCAATAAATATGAAGTGTATTCTAATAGAGAATCGGGACTTGGACGTTATGATGTTGAACTAAGGCCGTTGGTAAATGATGTTCCTGCTTTTATCTTTGAGGTTAAACATACAAATGATAAAAGTAACTTAGATTCTTTAGCTACAAAAGCTATTAAACAAATAGATGATAAGAAATATGATGCTGAACTAGTTAATATGGGCTATAAATCTATTGTTAAGGTTGGTATCGCATTTTGTGGTAAGGATGTTGCGATTAAATCTGCTACGAGCAACAAATAGAATATATAGCCATGTTTCCGATTGAAAATACGTCAAACTTCCAATTAGGGGTATTTATGTGCTGCACTTAGGTTGTTTAAATAAAGAGAACCTATGAAGAAATACAGAAAAAGAATCGTAGATAATATTCTGGCTAAAAAGCTTGAAAGCAAGGGTGCAGTTCTTATAGAGGGGCCGAAGTGGTGTGGCAAGACTACTACGGCAGCCACTAGCGTATTGTATATGGATGATCCTGAAAAGATTAAACAAAATATTAGCATGTCCAAGATAAATCCAAAGCGTTTGTTAAGTGGTTTGACGCCTAGACTTATTGATGAATGGCGGCTTGCACCAAAACTATGAGATACGATATGTTTTGAAGTAGATCATCGTGGACAACTTGGACAATTTATATTAACGGGTTTCGCTGTTTTGGTTAATACTTAGGAGATAACTCATTCCGGTACAGGCCGTTTTCCATGGCTTACCATGAGACCTATGAGTGTATTCGAATCTAATGATTCAACTGGTGAGGTTAGTCTAACTGGTTTATTTGAAGGAGGCAATGTAGATGGTTCTTCTAACATAAAAATTGATAGATTAGTTTTTCTTGCGGCTAGGGGTGGTTGGCCATTGGCGATAGATATGAAAGATGATGTTGCGCTTCTTCAAGCTAGAGATTATGTAGATGCGGTTGTTCATTATGACATTAAAAGAGCTGATAGCATAAACAAGGATAGTAAAAGAGTGCATAGACTTATGCGTTCTTTAGCTAGAAACCAAGGCGGACAATTGTCTAATGCTGCTTTAGCGGCCGATGTGTCGTGTTCTAATGATGCTAGAGTAAGCTGCCATGGTACAATATAATAAATTTAGTAAGAAAGGGTTGACTATAATGAATAAGTTGTTAAAATTGCCAGTTGGAATAGATAGCTTTGAGAAAATAAGGACCAATGATTTTTATTATGTTGATAAAACAGGGTTTATAGAACAATTGTTTTCTAATTTTGGTGAGGTCAATCTTTTTACTCGTCCTAGAAGATTTGGTAAAACTTTAAATATGAACATGCTTAAATGCTTTTTGGAAGTTGGATGTGATAAGAGTCTTTTTGATGATTTATATATATCGAGTAATAAAGAAATATGCAAGCAACATATGGGCATGTATCCGGTAATATTTCTTACTTTAAAGTCTGTTGATAGATTGAGCTTTGAACAAGCTAAATATCAATTTAAGGAACTAATCGGTTTAGAAGCTAGAAGATTCTCTTTTTTAAGAACAAGTAACAAATTAGATGCTTCAGATAAGAATCTTTATGATTCTTTGTGTGAAATGAACAATGGCGTGTATTTGATGAATGATGATGTAATGCTGTCTTCTTTGCAAACACTGTCTAGTTTACTATACAAACATTTTGATAAAAAAACTGTTATATTGATAGATGAATACGATGTGCCTTTAGATAAGGCCTTTCAAAATGGCTATTATAGAGAAATGGTTGATTTAATAAGAGGGCTATTTGGCAAATCATTAAAGACCAATGAAAATTTAGCTTTCGCAGTTTTAACTGGTTGTCTTAGAGTTTCTAAAGAAAGCATATTTACCGGTTTAAATAATTTTAAAACTTTATCTATTACTGATTATAGATTTGATGAACAATTTGGTTTCACTGATGATGAAGTAAGGGATATGCTTAACTATTATGGAGTTTTGGATAAATTTGAAGAAACTAAAAAGTGGTATGATGGTTATCGTTTTGGCAATGTAGATGTGTATTGTCCTTGGGATGTAATAAATTATGTTGATGTGTTAGTTTCAAACCCTAATGCAAGACCTGAAGCTTATTGGATTAATACAAGCGGCAATGGTTTAGTTAAAAGATTTGTTGATAAGGCTGATAAGTCTACTAGGGATGAAATTGAACAATTAATAGCTGGTAAGACAATTAGCAAGAGTGTTCGTTTGGATTTAACATATGATGAAATAGACAATAGCATTGATAATTTGTGGAGCGTTTTATTTACTACAGGTTATTTAACTTATACAAGTGTAAATGATGATGGTTCTTATAATCTTGTTATTCCAAATAGAGAAGTAAATGAAGTATTTAAGTTACAAATCAATGAATGGTTTAAGAAGACTATTTTTTCTAATACCGAGGCTTTAAATAATTTTTGGAGAGCTATTGAGAATAAAGATACTTTAGAGATAGAAAAATATTTAAATAAAGTATTAAGCAATTCTGTTAGTGTTTTTGATACTAAAGCCATAAACAAAGAAAAAGAAGCCTCTTATCACAATTTATTAGTAGGCATACTAACCGGCAATGGTGAATGGCTTGTTAGATCAAATGTAGAGGCTGGAGATGGCTTTGCGGATATTATAGTAGAAACAGATGATCCGGATAGCGGTATAGTGTTTGAACTAAAGTACGCAAGTGATTATTCAGACATGGAAAAAGCTTGTAATTTAGCTCTAAAACAAATCGATGATAAAAGATATTATGAGTATCTTACAAATGAACAAAGAACTAATGTCTTGCTGTATGGTATTTCTTTCTATAAGAAAAGATGCAAGGCTATAGTACAAGAGTTATAAGCATATACATAGGGAGTGAGCTTCACTTCTTATTTTTTTATTTGGGTAGGAATTTACTTATTTGTTGTCAATAATGTAGTAGAAGAAAGGATGTGTAACGTGAATTGTTTAAGATTTATATTAATGTAAAAAAATTACACTTTATAGTTATTTAATTGTATATTAATTACATTAAAAGTATAATGTTAGTAGAGGTAAGGAAATGCTTAAGAAATTAAAATTAGAAAATTACGCTACTTTTATTAAACCAACAGAAATTGATTTTAGTGCTACAAATTATAAGTTTTTGGAAAAAGAAAATGTTGGCACTAATAGAATATTAAAGGGCTGTTTGTTTGTGGGCGAAAATGCTTCCGGTAAGACAAAAATAATAATGGCTATTACTTTTTTGTTGGATTTACTGTTTGCGAATAATGATGTAGATTTTTTAACTAATAAGAGTTTTTATACTGATAAGAAAACATATAAACTCGAGTATACTTTTGTTCAAAAGAATTCAGAAATAGTTTATTTAATAGAACTCGGAATCGATAAGGTTGTTAGTGAAAAACTGGTGTTAGATAAAGCAATAATACTAGATAGAATAGGTAATTGTGCTAAATTTTATTTTAATGAAGAAGAAAAAACTTTTTCTGATATTCCTGATAAATTATTATTTTTACGTAGAATTTATTTTGATACCAACTTTTATGAAAATGAAGTTTTGTTAGACTGGTTTAACTATATGAAAAAGTCTGTATATATTAATTGTTACGATAGAAGTATAAAGACTTATTCTGGTCAAAATTTATTGGTTCATGAGTATTTAAATAATAATACTGTTGACGAAATTAATGATTTCTTAAAAAAGATTAATTATAATCAACAAATTGAATATGGAAATATAACAAATAACCCAAGTAATTTGCTTACTATTAAGTCAAATGACAATAAGAAGTTTATTTCTTTTAATAAAAGTGGAACTAATGTATATGTTCCGGAGATGTTTGAATCAACCGGCAATAGAACATTGATGGAATTATTGCCATCTTTTATACATGCGATTAAAAATGAATGCATGATCGTTATAGATGAATTTAGCAGCGGCTTTCATAATGAACTTGAAGAATGCATAGTGAAGTACTTCTTTCATTATTCAAAGAGTTCACAATTGTTTTTTGCTTCCCATTCTACAAATCTTTTAAACAATACATTACTTAGACCCGATCAAATTTATGCGGTTTATTTTGATTATAAAAAAGGAAGCCAAATAAATAGGTTTTCTAAGGAGATGCCACGTGAATCACAAAATACAGAAAAAATGTATTTAAACGGAGTGTTTGATGGAATGCCTAGATATAACAAAGTCTTTAAAGATTAATATTAAGAGAAATATTGGAACTGTTTTAATTATTGTTGAAGGTTCTTTTGACGAGTTTGAACTATTTAAACAAATATTCAATTCAATTCTTCACTATGAATATATTGAGAAAAATAGAAATCAAAAACATTTTAGAAGATATACTGAATTTGTAATGAAAGGCAATAAGAATTCTAGAGTTATAGTGATAAACGCAAAGAATTCTAATTTGTCTTCAATTAAGAAAGATAAAGACTATCTAAATGAAATTTATAAACAACTATACATAGATTACGATATCGATATAAAAAATATCAATGTTTATTTTGTGTGGGATAGAGATAATGAGTCAAATCCTAAAGATGTAACAAAAGAGCTAATCAATAGACTAGGCTGTTCCTATGGGAATAAAGGTGGCGATATGAATGGATTGCTGTTACTAAGTTATCCAAGTCTTGAAGCTTATATAATTTCAAATTTTGATGATAGAGTAACATATTTAAGAGATGTTAAATTAAAACAATATATTAAAAAAGAGAACTATAAAATAATAGATATAGATAAAAACAAATTATTAAAGGCTACAGCTTTTATGCATAAGATGCTAATTAAACTTGGAATACAAGATTATAATCTAGATGATTTTTCTAGTACCTCTTTAAAGATTTTTGAAAAACAAGAAAATATTTTAAATGGCAAAGGTTATTATTATTTGTTATCGCTTATATCATTGATTTTGTTAGATCTTAATATAATTAGCCAACGGTAAAATTTAATCTAGAGTAGGAATTTCTTTGTTTGTTGTCAACAATAATATGATGGCACTTTATGATGTCTATGTGCTTACAGTGACATTTACAGTGACATTTACAGTGACATTTACAGTGACATTTTGATCATAATGATGGAGATAAATTTGTGAATTTTGGAAAAGAAACAGAAACTTTAGAGTTTAAAAAGACTACGGGTGAATTAAAAGAAGGAATGATTTCGATTTCTTCTATTTTAAATAAGCATGGTGTAGGAACCTTGTATTTTGGCATTAAACCTAATGGCGATGTTGTTGGTCAAGCTGTTTCCGAATCTACTCTTAGGGATGTTTCAAGAATGATATATGAAACTATTAGACCGCAAATATATCCTATTATCAAAGAAGAAGTATTAGATAATTTGCATTTAATAAAAGTGGAATTTAATGGTGATGATAGACCATATAGCGCTAATGGCAGGTATTATTTAAGAACTGCTGAGCAAGATAGAGAAGTTACTCCTTCTGAATTAAAGAACTTCTTTGTTCAAGATGAATATAAGGATAAGTGGGAAAAGACAAAAACTACTTGTTTGTCAAGTCAAGTAGATAAGAAAGCTATAAAGAGTTTTTATTTAAGAGCTATAGAAGTTGGAAGATTAGCTCAAGGAAAATATACCACTTCTTTAATAATGAATAGGTTTGGACTAATAGATGGTGATAATTTAACAAATGCTGGTAATGTCTTATTTGGAAGTAATCATCCTGTTACTTTAAAGGCTGCAATATTTGCCACCGATGAGAAATTAACTTTTATTGACATGCAGATGTTTGAAGATAATATTTATAATCTGTTATCTATTGCTGAAAACTATGTTCTTAAAAATATAAGATGGAAAGTGGAAATAGTTGGGAAAGAAAGAGAAGAAATACCAGAAATTCCAGTAGCTGTTATAAGAGAAGCTATTGCCAATAGCTTTGCTCATGCGGTTTATAATAGCGATACTTACCATGAAATATGTATTCATCCAGGTAAGATTACAATCTATAGTCCTGGTAGCTATGCGAGTCCTTTCATGCCGGATGAATATATAAAGAAAGACATACAGTCTAGTATAAGAAATGCGACTATTTCTAAGATCTTGTATCTAAATAATTCAATTGAGTAATTTGGTAGTGGCTTTAAAAGAATTGATAGCCTATGCAAAGATGCGAAAATAAGATATTCATATGAATCTTTGGAATATGGCTTTAAGCTGATATTCTATAGAAACAATGAAAACAACATAATCTATAACGATGATACGGTAGTTGCTAATTTAAACAATACAGAGGAAGCGGTATATAGGCTTCTTATTAAAAATCCTAGATATACAAGAGATGAACTTGCGGATAAAACATCTAAAACAGTTCGTACTATTCAAAGAACGCTTGATTCATTAAGAAATAAGAACTGCATTGAAAGGATAGGAAGTGATAAGAACGGATATTGGAAGATAGTGAAGTAGCGTAAAGCTTTTCTCTACCATTTATATTATGTTTCTTAACTTATGGTGGGATTGTTGTCAATAAATGTTTAAACTACAGAAGTAGTGAATTAATGGCGGTATAAAAAGATTTATATTCTGCTTCTGAACAGTATGCTACTTAACTTATGGCGGGAATTTCAACAATAATATGATGAAGCTGTAATTGCTACTATAAGTGTGATACATTCAGTATTAAGTCCAGTTAATATAAAAAACAAAGAAAGTATAAATAATAATTAATAAAGTGTATAAAATAGAGATACTTTAAGTTTTCTTAATTAAACAAAGAAATGGAGCTTATGTAATGAAATGTGTAGATGAGTTAACGCAAGAGAGTTTACAAGAATATATCGCAAAAAAAGAGTTTATGATTTATTTGCAACCGCAGTATTCTGTATCAGAAAACACTGTTGTTGGAGCAGAGGCCTTAGCAAGATGGATTCATGAGGGATCTTTTATATCCCCTGGTGAGTTTATCCCGCGTCTTGAAGAAAATGGACTAGTAACTGAGCTTGATCGCTATCTTTGGGAATGTGTTTTTTCTTTTCAGGCAAAGCGACAACAACAAGGACTTGCTTTGGTGCCAATTTCAATTAATGTATCAAGAGAAGACTTCAGTAATATTGATGTATACAAGACTATGGTGGAATTAAGCAAACAATATGAAGTTGATCCAAAGTATATTCATATTGAGATTACTGAGTCGGCGTTTGTTAATGATGGTACGACCATTTTTGAAACAATAAATAAATTGAAGTCTAATGGCTATATGATTTTGATTGATGACTTTGGAAGTGGGTATTCTGCGCTTAATATTTTAAAAGATATTGCGGCTGATGTTATAAAGCTTGATATGAAGTTTTTTGATCTTACAAAAGAAAATAGTGCTAAGGGACGCAATATTATTGAATCAGTAATACAAATGGCAAAACGCCTTGGACTTGGCCTTATTGCAGAAGGCGTGGAAAATACAGAACAACTAGATATTTTAAAAGAATGCGGATGTGATGTTATTCAAGGATATTTCTTTTATCGTCCGATGAATGTAGATGATTTTAATAAGCTTTTAAATGGAATTTGTAGTAATACTTCTAATAAAACCATGGATCTTAATTCATTTGGCAAGGCTTGTTATGAAGAGAGTTTAAAGCTAACTATTGAGGGTAAATATGATGATGCGCTTACTCTTGCAAAGCGTGCAGCGACCCAAATTGATCAAGAAAGTGATGCTAAGCTTTATTGTCAACTGCAAAATCTAACCGGTATTATTTATGGTGGTTTGGGTAATGAGATGATGGCACTAGATCATTATCTTTCGGGACTTTTAGTAGCGACTTCAAATAATGTTTCTTTAATAAGTGCCAAGATTTACAACAATATTGGTTCAGAGTATCAAAAATTAGGTGCTTTTAAACAATCTATCAAGTATTTCGAATTGTCTTTAGGCGAACAAGAAAAAATCGTAGAAGATGATATTGCATTACTAGCATATAAAACAAATTTGAATTTGTGTATGTGCTATATTGAACTTAAGGAATATGATAAGGCATCTAAGTGTTTAGATTGCGCCTATACTTATATTGAAAATCCTGAGGTTAATAA
>CAVEWG010000035.1:0-15507 GCA_963619285.1 Oscillospiraceae bacterium
ACGATTCTTATCTTTAAGTAATAAATTATAAGTAGATAAAGATAATAAATATTCATTAGAGACTTTACCAATTTCAATATCTAGTATTCTTCGTCTTTCACGTGGCGAATCAGTGAATAGATTTAAATCATTGGGTTTAAATAAAATACAATTGATTTTGCCAATGAATTCTGATGTCTTTTTTAAGACATTGTCGTTAAAATAAAGTCTTTTACCATTATTAGAAATTACAACTTTAAGTTTGCCTATATCACAATTAGCTTCTATCTTACTGTAGAGTTCACCTTTTTTAATAAGATCGCTATCATCTAAAGTTCGAAACGATTTAGTATTAGAAAGCACTATAAGACTTTCTAAAATATTGGTTTTTCCTACACCATTTTTTCCAATAATAATATTTAAGCCTTTATTGAAATTAATATTCTTAGAAGTATAGTTTCGATAATTATTTAGTTTCAATGAACTAACTAACATATCAAATACTTAACTCCTAGTATTTGTAAATTATCACCTTTATATAATTTACGACCCCTACGGTTATCTACTTCATCATTAATGAGAACCTCATTTGAACTTAAAAAAATCTTAGCTTCTCCGCCAGTAGAGATAATATCGGCAATCTTTAAGAATTGTCCCAGGGTAACATATTCATCTTTGATACTTATTTTTTTCATTTCTTTAATATTATACCACTATTTTTTAAATATTTTATCAGTGGTAGTAGACTACTTAAAAAAGAAAAAAGCCCAAAATGGGCTTTAAATTAGCTTTGAGAAATATTTATACAATTTTCAAATACTATTTATATGTTCTAACTGGAGAAATTAATTGTACAATACTTGAATCATTACTATCAGTGATAATTAATGGCTTTAATTCACCAGAGAAAGATATCGTAATTTCATCAGCTGACATCGCCTTTATCGCATCAGTTAAATATTTTCCTGAACAACTTACTTCAATTGGAGATCCTTCAAAAGAAATAACGTTTATTTCTTCAAAAGAAGAACCATTACTACCATTTGAAGTAACATCAACGTTTTTATCATTGATAGTTAACTTAACGATATTCTTACCATCTGATTTAATAAATGAAGATCTATCAATCGCACTAGATAATTCTTTTGCGTTTACTACTAACTTTTGTGTAAAGCTTGCAGGTATCAATCTTTTTACATCAGGGAATTCATCATCAAGTAACCTAGTTTGAATAATTGAATTATTGAAGATAAAAGATATTTTTGAATTATCAATTCCGATTTCAACTTCTTCTACATTATTTAATGAATGATAAATATCTAATAAATACTTACGAGGAATTGTGATATTAAAACTTAAGTTAGAATCAATATCTACTGTTTTAGAAGCTAAACGATATGAATCAGTCGCATTTACATATAGCTTTCCATTCTCAGCTCTAAAGTTAACACCAGTTAAAATAGGACGAGTATCTTTTTCTGAACAAGCAAACGATGTTTCATTTACTATCTTAAAGAAAGTATATGTGTCAAATTTAAAAGGAGTATTATTACAAGTAAAATCAATAGCTGGATAATCATTAGTAGTCATAGCGTTTATTTTAACTTCTGATTTGCCACCATAAATCTTAGCTAAAGAATTATCAAATATTTCTACATTTATAAAATCACTATCAATCTTTCTAACAATATCTAATAGATATTTAGATTCGATAACATTCTCACCTTCTTCACTTACAGAAATTATTTCTTTGTCTTCACTATTTTTAATTTCTGTTTTTATAGAAATATTAGTATCAGAAGAAATAAGAGTTAAAGTATTATTTTCGGCGATTAACTTAATACCATTAAGAATTGGTAAAGGTGTTGTATTTGATATACCTTTTTGTGTTAGTGATAAGGCATCTAGAAATTCACGCTTGTTTATTTTAAAAATCATGCCAGCTCCTTTTTATATAAATTTATTAATAATCTAATAATAATTAAGGTGTTGATAAATGTGGAAAACTTATTAAAACACGATAACTACAACACTATTTTAACATTTTTATTATTGAAAAAATTGTGGATATATGGGGAATTAATTAACCCTTTTCTTAATTTCAGCAATTGCTTGTAGGTAACTTGAATCGCTCTTGCATAGACTTTCTACTTTTTCACAAGCATTTATGACTGTAGAATGATCTCTTTTGCCAAATTCGCTACCTATTTCTTTATAAGAAGAATCCAACATTTCTCTGCATAGATACATCGCAATATGTCGAGGAATAGCGATATTTTTAGTTCTATTAGCTGAACAAATTTGCTGTTTAGTAATATTGTAGTAATCACATACTACTTTTCTTATTTTTGCGATATTTAATTCATTTTTATTAGTTTCAACAACTTCACCCTTAAAAGCTTCAGAAGCTAGTTTTAAAGTAATATGATCTTCATTAGTGGTATTAAAATTAATAAAATAGAAAAGTAAACGATTAATTGCCCCTTCTAATGATCTAACATCTTTAGAAAAGTTAGTTGCGATATAAGATAAGACTTCATCATCAACCTTATCTGAAAAATTGCCATTATTAGCGATTTTCATCTTTAAGATACGAATACTTGTTTCATATTCTGGCGATTCAATATTTACGTTTAAGCCTTGATTAAATCTTGAAAGTAATCTATCTTCTAAACCTTTAATATCACCTGGTGATCTATCAGCTGTAATACATATTTGTTTACGGTCATTAACTAGACGTGTAAAGATTGAAAAGAATACTTCTTGGGTCCACTCTTTTCCTGCAATAAATTGAATATCATCAATAAGTAATAAGTCTAAATCATAGAAAGAAGCCTTAAATTCATCAGTAGTGCTATTTTTACGTGCTTTTTGTAAGGCATCGATAAAATCGTTACCAGAAATAAAACCTATTTTTCTAGTTGGCATGTTATAGGCAACTTCATTACCTATAGCGTTTAACAAGTGAGTCTTTCCAAGTCCTGAATTTCCATATATAAATAAGGGATTATAAACTAAACCTAGGTTTTTAGCACATGTTAAAGCCGCAACCTGCGCTTGGCTATTGGATTTGCCAAGCACAAAGTTAGAAAAATTCATGTTTGGATCTAGGGTTCTGTCGAAAAATTCATTATGGAATGTTGGTATAATAGCTTCTTTAATATCTTTTTCTTCAATAAATTCTACGGTAATATTAGGATTTCCCATAGTTGAAGATAAACATTGAATAATTGTTCCCCTATTTTTTTCCATTACAGTACAGGTAATGAAGTTAGCAACAACTATCTTACAATTACCATTAGTAACCGAATACAATCTACTATTTACTGCATATAAATTAAATACCTCTTCGGATAATAATTGGGTATTCTTAATAGCTTGTAGTGTCCTCTCCCACAAGTCTTTTAAATAAAAATCATCATTTGTCATAATATAAAATCCTTAAGCAAGAGTAATTATATTTAAGAGTTTTCCACAATTCAAGAAGAAAAAAAGAGGAGTTTTCCACATTCCACAAATTGAATTAATCAACCATGCGATAACCATGGCTTCTAAGTGAGTTTTCCACAGTTTTCCACAAATTTAAAATGTGGATAAATGGTGGAAAAGTTTTCCACATAATCAACAATTGTGGATTGTTGACAAAATGTAAATTTATCCACGCTATTTTCCACAATCTAAAATTAATAATATGCGATAAATAAAGGCTTTTATTGTCTTTTCCACTTTTCCACAAGGTGTTGATAACTTCAAAATGTGGATGTGGATTTTATGTTGATAAAAATGTGTATAAATTGTTTATAAACAAGTAATACCCACTAAAAAAGCCTAATAATCAACACTTATGAGTTATATTTCTAAATTTAATCAAAATAATGAGTTTTCCACATATCTATCCGCTATAGTAGAATATAGACAAGGTGATTTTATGGCACGTAAAGAAAATGTGGTAATAACTAATATTTGTTTAATATATAAGGATAATGAAATACTAGTTCAAGAGCGAACTAAAAAGGATTGGCCTGGTTTAACTTTTCCTGGAGGGCATGTTGAAAAAGGTGAAAGTTTTTATGACTCAGTAATTAGAGAGGTAAAAGAAGAAACCAATCTTACATTATTAAATCCAGTATTATGTGGAATAGAAGAATATAAACAAATAGGTGATGAAGATAGGTATATTATGCTTTTTTATAAGTGTAATAAATTTGAAGGTGAAATTAAGTCTTCAAATGAAGGTAAAGTATTCTGGATTAAAAGAGAAGATCTCAATAAATATGAATTATCACTAGACTTGGATAGAATATTAAAAATAATGGAAAGTGAAGAACTTAGTGAATTATTGTATTATTTAGAAGATGGAGAATATAAATCAAAGGTGGTCTAATATGGAAATTAATGAATATGAAAAACTGGCGATGACAACTCTTAATAAAGATATTAAGAAAGATGATATTTTAATTAATAGCGCAATGGGTTTATGTGGGGAATCTGGTGAAGTTATTGATTTAATTAAGAAACATCTTTTTCAAGGGCATGAATTAAACAAAGATGAATTAATTAAGGAATTAGGTGATGTGGCTTGGTATCTTGCTGAAGCTGCTTATGCGCTAGAGGTTCCACTTGAGGAAATATGTTCTAAGAATATTGAAAAGTTAAAGAAACGTTTTCCACAAGGTTTTGAAAGTAATAAATCAATCAATAGGGGGTAAATATATGTATACTACGAAGAATTTATTAGATTTAGATCATACATTGGCTAAAGATTATTTAAGTAATTTTGAATATCCTTGGCAATCTTTAAAAGGTATAAGTGATGAAATTATTAGAATTGGTAAGTCTTTAAGTAAAGATGAATATGATGAAGTAAAAGAAAATGTATGGATTCATAAAACTGCTAAGGTATTTGAAAGTGCATATCTAGGCGCACCATTAATTATCGGTCCAAATACAGAAGTTAGACATTGTGCCTTTATTAGAAGTTCAGCACTCGTAGGTGCTAATTGTGTAGTTGGTAATTCATGTGAACTTAAAAATGTCATTTTATTTGATAATGTACAAGTTCCTCATTATAACTATGTAGGTGATTCAATCCTTGGCTATAAGTCGCATATGGGTGCTGGTTCTATTACTTCAAATGTTAAATCAGATAAGACGTTGGTTGTTGTTAAAAACTATGATGGTGAAAAGATTGAAACCGAAATTAAAAAGTTTGGGGCAATTCTTGGCGATAATGTAGAGGTTGGTTGTAACTCTGTATTAAATCCAGGAACTATTGTTGGTAGAAATACAAATATTTATCCATTAAGTAGAGTAAGGGGGGTTGTGCCTGCTGATAGTATTTACAAAGATGCAGACCATATCGTGAATAAAGAACAATGAAAAAGGCGGTAATATTTGATTTAGATGGTACTTTATTAAATACCATCTCTGATTTGAATAATTCAATTAATTTAACTTATAAAGCATTTAATATTAATGAAACTAATACTGTGGAAAAGACAATGTCACAAGTTGGTCATGGTATTAGAAACTTAATTAGTCAATGTTTTGTAGACTATCCTGATTTAGTAGATAGTGCTTATCAAAAGTTTTTAGAAATCTATAATGATGAATACTATAAGACAACTGTTCCTTATGAGGGAATAAAGGAAATGATCGATACTCTACTTAAAAACAATATTAAGATTGGGGTTAATTCTAATAAGAATGATTCTTATTCTAAAAAACTTATTGAATTAAATTTTCCAAACATCAATCAAGAACTAGTGTTGGGTCATATCGAAAATATGAAAGTAAAGCCAGATCCTGAAGGTGCTAATTTATTAATTTCAAAAATGAATGTTGACAAAAAAGATGTGGTATATATAGGTGATAGTTCAACTGATATTAAAACAGCTGAAAATGCCAATATAGATTCTATATCGGTAACATGGGGTTTTAGAAGCGAAGAAGAATTAAAACTTGTAGCTCATAAATTGGTTTATAGTCCTCAAGAAATAATAGATTATGTAATCTAGTGTTTGTGGTGAAATAGTGGAAGCGAATATTCTGTTAAGTTGTGCTTAACATTATCAATTTTAATGTTGACAACTATTCATTTGATAAAATTGAATGCCTAAATGTAAGAAAGTGCAAATCTTGAGAATGGTTGTTTGTAAGAAGTGAATAAGAGAAAAAACTAAGGCAGCATAACTAGAAATATGAGATTGTTTTAATAAAAACCGTTTAATTGGCTATAGTTCTCAAATTAAGATATAAGTATAAAATTATCCTAAAAATAATTGTAAAAAAGTAATTATAATAAAGGACACAAGAAAGGCAGGGTAGTTTATGAAATTTATTAAACAAGTAAAAACAGTTTCAGTATTAAATGCTATATTGTTACTTCTAGCTGGTATTTTATGTTGTTTCTGGCCAAATGAAGCAAACAGTGTAATTGTTGCAGTGGTTTGTATCCTAGTAATATTAAGTGGTGTAGTTAATATGGCTGAATTTGTGATTGAAGAAAAATACTATATTTTCAACAAAGGCAGCTTGATTCTATCGATTCTAAAGATATTACTTGGTGTATATTTATTTTCTAATAAAACAATTGTATCTACATTCTTAGGAATTATATTTGGTATTTATATTATCGCTGAAGGATGTAATAGTTTTGAAGAAGGCGTTCGTTTATTTAGATATAAAGCATCAGGATCAATCTTATGCATCATTTTGAGTATCTTTATTACTATCTTTGGAGTTATGTTGTTGTTTGATCCAATTGAGGCTTCATCAACAATGACTCTTTATATCGGTATATCTTTAATAGCTGATAGTATTAATAGATTTATTACTCTATATACAATCCAAAGAGCCAGCAAAGAAATCAAGAGTGCGTTCTATGGTATTGATCAAGATGTTATTGATGTAGATTATAAGAAACTATAATTAATAAAAAAACAATTTAAACAACCAAGGGGACATACATGTCCTCTTTTTTAAAGCCTATGTATTGACACCAAATATAACACCAAAATATAATTTTAAATATGAAAACACTAGAAGAATATATGAAACTACATTATCCAATGGAGATAGTAGAAGATGAAGATGAGGGAGGCTATGTTTTATCTTTTCCTGATTTGCCAGGTTGTTTAACAATTGGTGAAACGATTAAAGAAGCTATAGATAATAGTGAAGACGCAAAAAGACAATGGCTTAAAGCCGCTATTGAAGAAGGAATAGAAATAGCTGAACCTAAGTTAAATGATGATTATTCGGGTCAATTTAAACTAAGGATTCCAAAGAGTTTACATAGATCACTTGCAATTAATTCTAAGAAAGAGGGTATAAGTATGAATCAATATTGTTTATATTTGCTTTCTAAGAACAATGCAGAATACATGATGAATAAATAAGATTATTTTTTATATAATTGAATTGTTGAAAGGGAGTCACAATGAAAAAAATAATTAAACTTTTATTATGTATCTCACTGTTATTATTATGTGTCGGCTGTTCAAGCAATAATAGTAGCGATGATGATACTTCTAAGCAAGAGCCTTTGTATTATTCTGATGATATTAGAATAATCAGTAAAGATGTAAAAGATGTATCTGAATTGGCTAATAAAGTTCTAGCTGTTCAAAAATCTTTTGATAAAGAGTATTCAGATTACGTTATTGATCAATTAAAACAAGAAGGTATTGAATTAAGTGATGATAATCTATATTGGTTTACTACTTATGCTGAAATTAAGCCTTGTATTGATGATGGATTAATTGATGCTTGGGTGGTAGTAGGAAATAGAGAAGATTCGATAGTTGACTATCGTAGTGATTATAATCCTAGTGATTATACAACTATCGCTACTTATAATATTCCTTTCTATGAGGAAGAAACTGTAGATACAAGCGGATATACAGATTTATATACTAAGCCTTTTATGGTAATGGTTAATGGATTAGATGGCTATGGCGAGAATTCTCAACATGAATGGAATTTATATCGAAATGATGTAAATCACTTGATTGTAGTAAATCCTGAAAAGAAACATGTCTTGATAGTATCTGTTCCAAGGGATTCATATATTCTGAACCAAGTAACTGGTTATTATGATAAGTTCACCCATTTCTGTCAAAATGGTCCAGATAATCCAGCTAATTCATTGGGTGCTTTATTAGATGTAGAGATTCCTTATTACTGTATGACTTCATTTACTTGGTTTGTATATGGTATTAATGAACTAGGTGGTGTTAAAGTTGACGTACCAATGAATGGACACTTAGACATGGATTCTACTAGGGATGTCGCAAATCCACAAACTTATACAAAGGGTGAGGCTAACTTATATGGTGAAACTGCTCTAGCACTTGCAAGAAATAGAAAATATGATGGTATTGTGAATAATGACCAAGGTAGAATTAGAAACCAAGCATTGATTCTTGACTCACTTATTTCTAAGATTGCCAACCATCCATATATTTTAAACATGGTAGGTATGAGTTGGATGTTTGATTATTTATGCGAGAATAATTTCTCTGCTGAAGAAAAAACAACACTATTCGCATTAGCTCAAACATTTGAAGATGGCTATACAATTGATAACTATTTCTTAGCGGGTAATGGCAATCTTCATTCTAATGGTACTTATTATGTAGATCTATATGATGATTCTATTGAAATAGCTAAGGGTAAGATAGAACTAGTAACAACAGGTTCCGTGTCTAAGGACAACCCTTACTATGATGAAATCATGACTGGTTACATAACAGGTGGTGCTGGCACTGAAAGTGATGGTGACGATGGATACATTGGAACATCATACGATTTAAGTGAAGTGTTCAACTAAAAAAAACAAGCCGCAAGTCTTTAAGATTTGCGGTTTTTAAATGTGCATTTATATATTAATTAGATCGTGTTCTTCTAATTTTAATTTATTGGATTTATAAGATATAAGTTTATGTTCTAGATATTCAATATTAGCTAATGAATAAAAATGATTATTAATTGGTAATTTATTATCTCTTATTGATTGTTTAATAAACATACGAATAGCAGTTGTTGGCTTAATACCTAGATAATCGCATAATTCTATAAAATCTCTTTTATCTTTTTCGTTAATATTGAATTTAATTGTTGTCATGTTTTAACTCCATATTCAATATACCACATAGTGTTGACACATTTTGTAAAATTATAAAAAGAGGTAACTTATGAAGGTTTTATTAATAAATGGAAGTTCTAGAAAAGATGGAAATACTTATTTATCTTTAAAGGAGTGTGCTGATACTTTTAAAGAAGAAGGTATTGATACAGAAATATTTTGGATAGGCAATCAACCTGTTAGAGGATGTATTGGCTGTAATGCTTGTTCAAAAACTAAAACAGGTTGTGTATTTAAAGATGATATCTTAGAAGAATTAACAACCAAAATGATAAAAGCTGATGGCATTATTATTGGTAGTCCTGTATATTATGCGGGTCCAAATGGTTCTTTATGTGCTTTATTAGATAGAGCTTTTTATTCTTGTTCAAAACAATTAAGATATAAACCAGCAAGTGCGATTTGTGTATGTAGAAGAAGTGGTGGTTCAGCTACAATAGACAGATTAAATAAGTACTTTACTATTAATCAAATGCCAGTTATTTCTTCAATTTATTGGAATATTCTACATGGTCATGAAAAAGGTGAAGTATTACAAGATAGCGAAGGTCTTCAAACTATGAGAATGCTTGCACGTAATATGGCTTCCTATCTTAAGAACAATAAACCAATGGAACTTAAAAACGAAAAGAGAATAATGACTAACTTTATTAGATAAAAATTCGTTTAGAATTCACATTTGCATAAAATATAAGGTGCTATAATTTCTTTACAAAATAAAGGAGGACTTATTTTATGTATTATTATAGTCGTAGCTATGAAATCAATCCGGTAGTTACTGTAATGTTATTTATATTCGCAGTAGTACTCGGGGTTATTGCTTATTATGGATTTGTAAAAAGAGAAGGAAAACCACAAAGCGCATTCTTCGCTAAGTTAAAAGCTTTCTTAAACTTCGATACAATGATTATTGAAGGATTATTAAAAGCCACATATATTATCTTGGCTTTATTTGTAACTTTCTTTTCTTTCCAAATCATTCCAATTAATTTCTTTGAATTCTTATTTGTCTTAATATTTGGAAACATCTTAGTAAGAGTTGCCTATGAAACATCGATGGTGGTTCTACTAATTTGGAGAAATACTTCTGAAATTAATAAGAAAACTGTAGGGGGTTCGAATCCGACTAAGGAAGAACCAAAGGTTGAAGTAAAAGAAGAACCTAAAGCTGAAGAGCCTAAATCTACAATAGAGGCTTCGAATCAAACAGAAGAAACAAAAGAATAAAAAATAAGGAGTTTGTTAGAAAATAATAATTTCAAAACAACTCCTTTTTCTATTGTCTTTAGGGAGAACAAAAAGGACCTAGGTCCTTTAGTATGGAAATATTTGACACATCTTACAATAAGCTTGTAGTTTGCTGTCTTTAAGATTACTTTGACAATATTTCTTTAATTCCTTCTTTGTTTTCTTTTTAGAAGCAGCACTTGCTTGTAAGATTACCGTTGCTTTCTTTTTATCTGGAAAAACACTTTGAATAATATTGACTAGTTCTTCTTGGTACTTCTTTAAATCTTCTTTTGTTTCAACAACCATCTTTTGGCTCTTGTTTTTCTTTTTAGGTTGTTTTACTTGTTTAACTTCTACATCAATAACATTATTTTCTAATTGAATTATTTGTTTAGTAGGATTTAAGTACTCTTTAATAGAAGTGGTTTGACAACCTTTTCTATTATGTTTGCTTAAATAATCAAGTACAGCCTTATAGCCTTGATCCTTAGATAAGATTATTATTTCTGCGTCTGTATATTTAGAAATGATTTCACCAATCATAATTGATAATTGAAAGTCTAAGTAGTTCTTGCCTGTATGGCCTGTTTCTTCAATGATGTATTTAGCTTTACTTCTAAGGGCTTCTATAATAATTGGACTTTTTACGTTTTCACTATTTGAATTACCTTTACCAACCAAGACATAAATCATATCTTCGGGATTAAGCTTACTAGCGCCATCAAGGCCCCACCAGCCTACGTTTTCAGTGTCGACTAGAAAAACTCTCATATTATTTGATTCTTACTTTACCTATAGCTTTAAGTATAACCTCTTTGTTTTGTGCTTTCATACTAGGACGATGAGCGTCATTTGGATAAAATGTTATGAAGTTGCCTACACTTAATGTTAAAGTAGCACATTCTT
The DNA here is from genome assembly GCA_963619285.1 of Oscillospiraceae bacterium. Classification (GTDB taxonomy): domain Bacteria; phylum Bacillota_I; class Bacilli_A; order Erysipelotrichales; family Erysipelotrichaceae; genus Colivicinus. The sequence continues at coordinate 11,264 of CAVEWG010000035.1, forward strand.
CTTTTGGATTTTCAAAGAACATAATATCCTTTTTCTCATCATATTCAGTAGTAGGTGTTACATGGCTAATATCAATGATTGACATAGCTTCTTTACCTTCTACCATGTATTGGATGTCTACATATTGTCTATGTGATTCAAATTTACAATCTTCTACATCCTTTGTTTCATAAGATTTAACGATATAGTAGAAATCATCGTCTACTGTAAATGTTTTGCCAGCATCTTCCATTTTTATGTCTGTTTTTAATAAATAATTGATTGCGTCTTGTACGTTCATATTAATTCCTTCTTTCAATACTTATATTATAATGGTAGACAAGAGGTAATAAATATGGATTTAACACAATGTAGAGAAGAAATTAATAAAATTGATGATCAAATGAAGGCGCTATTCTTAAGAAGAATGGAAGTAGTAAGCGAAGTAGCTAAATATAAGATTGAAAACAATATGCCTATATTTGATGCAACTAGAGAGGCTTCGATGAAAGAAAGACTATCTAGTGATACAGGTGATATGAAGGATTATTATTTAGCTTTTTTAGAAGAGATGTTAGTACAATCTAAGAACTACCAAAAGAAATTAATTGAAGATGCTAAATGAAATAAAAAATAACACACTTATTATTTGTCCTGATAGCTATAAGAAGAAGTTACTAGCTTCTTTTTATAATGAAAAGAAAATAGTAAGTGCGTCTTTTTTAAGCTTAGAAGAATATAAAAAGAATTATTATTTTGATTATGACTACAGGGCCATTAAATACTTGTGTGATAAATATTCATTAAGTGTCAATAATGCCAAGGAAATAATTGAGAACATATACTATGTTACTGATAGAGAATATGGAATAGAAAAACTAGATAAATTAGTTAAGTATAAAAAAGAACTAATTCAAAACAATTTATTAGTTTTTAATAAATTATTTAATAAATATCTAAGTAATAAAAATATAGTGATTGTTGGATATGGCCAATTAAATAAGTTTGATAGAGCTTTATTTAAAGATGAACAAATAATTAAATATGAATATATAGATAAAGAATATTCAATATATGAATTTAGTGATATAGAAAAAGAAGTTGAATATGTATATAATGCTATTTCTGATTTATTAAATAGTGGTGTTGATATAAACAAAATTTATTTATTAAATGCGGCAGATGAATATAGTAACTATATTAAAAGATTTAATAGTTATTATGATTTTAAGATTGAAGATAAAAAAAGTAATTGTTTATATGCAACATTACTAGGTCAAGAATTTTTAAGCAACATTAAAAAACTAGATAGAACTGAGCTATATAATTCGCTTATAGAATCCAATAATGAATATAGCAATAAGTTAATTAACATCATCATTAAATATGTAGATGTTGATTTAAAAGATGTTTATGATTTTATAGTTGAAGATTTAAAAAACATAAAGATAGATAATCCATTAAGTGATGTTGTTAAATGTCAAGAATTTAATTATCAATTTAATGATGATGAATATGTTTTTATGATGGGCTTTAATGATAATGTGCCAAGTGTTAAAAAAGATAATTCATATATTACAGATAACCTAAGAGATTTAGTAAATGAATCAAGTATTGAAGAAGAAAATTTATTAATAAAAGAAAATACAATTAATTATCTATCTAATATAAAAAATCTATATTTGTCATATAGTTTAAGTACGCCATTTAATAGCCATAATAAACAAGTCTTATTAAACAATGTTAAGTATCTTGGCGTTATTAATGATAATTTACATAGTGATAGATTAAACAGAAATAAGTATTCAGAAAAATTAGATAATTTAAATAAATATGGAATTACTATTACTAATGATTTAAATGATTTATATACAACTTATAATCAAAATGAATTTAATAGCTATGATAATTCATATAAGAAGTTTAATGTTGATCAAAATAAAGTATCTTTATCTTATAGTAAGATGAATACTTATTATGAGTGTGCTTTCGCTTATTATCTAAGATATATTTTAAAAATAAATGAAATAAATGACGCTTTTATGATTGATATAGGTCACATTGTTCACGAAACACTACAAAAGATGTTGAGGGATAAGACGCTTGATTTTGATGATACTTGGCAAAGGGCAATCAATCATTATGAAGTAATTTTTGATAGTGAAAAAGATATCTTTTTCATGTTGAAAATTAAAGAAGAAATAAGGCAAGACCTAAATATTATTATTGAACAAACTAGTCATAGTGTATTCAATGAAGCCGACTATGAAAAAGAAATCATTGTTGATTTAAACGATAAGATTGATTTTAAAGGTATTGTTGATAAGATTCTTAAATACAAAAATAATTTATGCATCGTGGATTATAAAACAGGTAGTACTCAAATTGATTCTAAATTATTTGAATATGGTTTAAGTTTACAATTGCCTTCTTATTTATTTTTAATTAAAAATAGTAAGAAATACTCAGACTCTAATGTAGTTGGTTATTATCTTCAGCATCTAATTTTAGATGATTATAAATATAGTGATAAAAAGAGTAAAGATGAAATTAAAAATGAGTCAATGAAGCTAGATGGCTATACTAATTCTAATGAGGATTTAATTGATTTATTGGACATGGGCTTAAAGGAAAAAGGTGCTTCTGATTTAGTTAGTGGTTTAAAGAAGAAACAAGATGGAACTTTTACAGTTAATGCGTTGAATAAATTAAAAAATGATCAAGAAATGATAGATCTTAGTTTATTAGTAGAAGATAAAATTGTTGAAGCTGGAAATAATATTTTAAATAATGATTTTAGTATTAATCCTAAGTTATTTAATGGTAAGGATATCTCTTGTACATATTGTGATTTAAAGGATATTTGTTATAGAAGAAATAGGGACTATGTTTCTTATAAAAAGAAAGAGGAAGAATAATGGATGTAAATTATACTGATGAACAATTAAGAGCCATTAATGTTCCTGTTGGTAATGTTCTTGTTTCAGCTGGAGCTGGTTCTGGTAAGACTAAAGTTTTAACACAACGTGTTTTTAATCATGTGTTGGATGGTGTTGACATTGATAAGTTATTGGTTCTTACTTTTACTAATGCAGCAGCTAATGAAATGAAGACTCGTATTAGAGATACTTTATTAAATGATACTAAGTTAGATGATGAAAAAAGAAAGAGCCAGTTAAATAAGATAGATAGTTCTTATATTATGACTTTTGATGCGTATTCTTTATTTTTAGTAAAGAAGTATCATCAACTTTTAAATGTTGATAGTAATATCGAGGTAGCTGATTCCAATATCATAGATGGTATTGTTGAAAAATTAATCGATGATATTTTTGAAGAAGAATATCAAAAACAAGACAAGACTTTTGTGGACTTAATCAATTACTATTGTGTAAAAGATGATGAAAAAATTAGAGATTTTGTGCTTAAGTTAAATAAGAAATTAGATTTGATTTACGAAAGAGATGATTATATTGATAATTATGAAATTAATTTCTTTAATGAAGATTATATTAATAAATCAATTGATGATTATACACAAATTATAATTAGTAGATTAAGACAAGTAAAAAGTGTAATTGAGAAGTTAGATGATCCAGAGGCTTTATATCCAAACTATAAGGAAATAGATAATATACATACTTTTTTAGAAGCTAAAAATTTTAATGAAAAATTTAAAAAGAAAACTAAGAAAAAGGGTGAAGTATATACAAGTGATATAGAGGATATTGTTGAAGAAGTTTCTAATTTAAGAAAGAAGATTACACCTTTATTAAAGTTAGATATCAGCGACTTTAAGTTACAGTATTTACCGACTAAAAAATATAGTTTGTATCTTTTAAAGTTGGCGCAAGAATTAAATGTAAGATTAAATAAATATAAAAAAGAAAATAATTTATATGAGTTTAATGATATCGCTAAGATGGCAATTAAGATTGTTAGTGATTATCCGGAAATTCAATTAGAGATTCAAAAACATTTCTATGAAATATTAATTGATGAGTATCAAGATACCAGCGATATTCAAGAATTATTGATTTCTAAGATTTCCAATAATAATGTTTATGTAGTTGGTGATATTAAACAATCTATTTACCGTTTTAGAAACGCTAATCCAGATATTTTTAAAAACAAGTATGAACAATATTCTAAGAATATAGATGATACTAAGATTGATTTAACTTATAACTTTAGAAGTAGATTTGAAGTGTTAAGAGATATTAATGTTTTCTTTAATAGAACAATGACATCAGATATTGGTGGTG
>CAVEWG010000036.1:0-14930 GCA_963619285.1 Oscillospiraceae bacterium
GTTCTTTTATGACTATGATGATAATCTATGTATCAAGTATCAATTAGAAGGTATTATGGTATGTCCTGATTGTTATTCTTTTGAAGAAGTAGAGGTTCCTTTTGAAATAGAAGATGAAGACTTGGTGGCTTTAAAAGAAGATGAAGAAGGTTTCTATTTTTATGACAATATGTCTTTAGAGGAGTTTGTATTGTTTATTGTCCTACCAGAAGTACCGATTATGGTTGAAAATCCTGACAAAAAAAGATATTATAGTGGGGATGGCTGGACAATTTCTTCAGAAGAGGAGTATAATAAACACTCGAAGGAAGTAATTGATCCTCGGTTAGCAAAACTATTGGAGTATAAGGAGGAATAACATTAGATGGCAGTTCAACAAAGAAGAAATTCAAAGACACGTAAGGCTAAAAGAAGAACTCATTATAAACTAAGTGCTCCTGCGATGGTTAAATGTCCATCTTGTGGCGAGTACAAACTAGCTCATAGAGTTTGTCCTAAATGTGGTGCTAAATAATGATCGCTTGTTTAAGCGATTTTTTATTTCTTTAAAAGGTTAATGATAGATAAATGTCTGCTGCTAAGTGGACTAGGAGGAAAATATGGTTATATCATCGTTTTATTCAGTTTTTACAACAACAAGAATTCAAATGTACATGAAAATGTTAGAAGGAAGAGACGGCTTATCAATCAAGCATCATTTCGAAAATGATGAATTTGATTATTATGTGATGAAGGATAGCGCAGGAAATTCAACAGATTTAATCCAGTTTAAGAATAAAGACGTAAAAGAAGGCTTCTACGCAATTAGAATAAACGTTAATGATTTTGCGGAAATGGTTGATGCCCTACAAAAAGTTGGATACGCCATAAAAGAAGACGAAATCAAAGATACAGAAACATTTAAGGTTGGTTTATTGGTTTCAAGTACCGGAGCACCAAATATTCTTTTATTCGAACATAAAAATCACTAATTAAAAAGACTTATTTAGAGATTGAAATTATATATTTTTTGTTTAAAAATTACTTTTTAATCTTGTATAACTTATTTATGAAAAATTTACAAAGGATTCTAAAAAAGAGTCCTTTTTTTATTGACACTGATACCCATAATATTAAATAATAGTGGTAGGAAATGGTAAAAAGTGGGGGAAAGTGGTAGATGTTCATTGGCGAATATTCGCATAACCTTGATAGCAAGGGCAGAATAATCATTCCAAGTAAGTTTAGAGATGAACTTAACTCTTCTTTTATTTTGACCAGAGGCTTAGATGGCTGTTTAACGATTTATTCAATTGAACAGTGGGCTAAGATCTTTGAAAAAATAAACAAGCTTCCAACTACTAAAAAAGCTGTAAGACAATACACCAGAGTACTAACTAGTAATGCATCTGAATGCACACTAGATAACCAAGGAAGAATTTTAATTCCTGGCAATTTATCTGCTCCGCTTAATATCAAAAAAGAATGTGTAATCGTTGGTGCTAACGATCATATCGAAATATGGAATAAGGAAACTTGGGAGAGCTACTTGAAGGAAGCTGATGAAAATTTTGAAGAAGTAGCTGAAAGTCTAAGTGATTTATTAGAAGATGAGTAAACATATAAGCGTGCTTCTAGATGAAGCAATTGACATGTTAGATGTCAAAAAAGATGGAATCTATGTTGATGGAACTTTGGGCAGAGGTGGCCACAGTAAAGAGATTCTAAAAAAACTTGATGGTGGCAAATTATATTGTTTTGACTTAGATTTAACCGCTATTGAGGAATCAAAGGAAAATCTAAAAGAATATACAAACGTTGAATTTATTCATGACAACTTTAAAAACATGTTCAAGTATGTAGATAAAGTTGATGGTGTTCTATTAGACTTGGGAGTTTCTTCTCCACAATTTGATGAACAAGAAAGAGGTTTCTCATATAGATTTGATGGACCGCTTGATATGCGCATGAACAAAGAAGATAAGTTAAGCGCCTATGAAGTAGTAAACAACTATAGTAAAGAAGAACTTGAATATGTATTAAGAAACTATGGCGAAGAAAAGTATTATCGTTCAATTGTTTCTAACATTATTAAACAAAGAGAAGTTAAACCAATTGAAACAACATTTGAATTAGTGGATGTCATAAAAAGAAGTCTACCTTACAAAGTATTAAACGCTAAGGGGCATCCTGCTAAGCAAACTTTTCAAGCAATCAGAATCGAAGTTAATCATGAACTAGATTCTCTAAAAGAATTTTTAAATGAATTTGATGGATCGCTAAATAAAGATGGCAAAGTAGTTATTATTACTTTCCATTCTCTAGAAGACAAACTTGTTAAATACAAGTTTAAAGAATTAAGTAGTGTAATTGACGATAAAAGAATCGCTAAGCTACCAAGCGAAATTGAAAAAGCTCCTTATGAGCTAATTTCAAGAAAAGCAGTAGTAGCGAGTGAAGATGAGCTTACAAACAACCCAAGAAGTAAGAGTGCAAAGTTAAGAGGTATAAGATATGTCAAAGATTTATAAGAAAAAAAGAAAAACAAATAAGCTTAACAAGTTTGCGGTTATGTTTTTTTCTATGGCAGTGATATTATATTTAGGAGTGTCATTATTTGTTGGCACTATCAATACTAACTTAACTATGGAAATTCAAAATACTACAAGTAGAATTAGTGAACTTAAAGCAGAAAACGAAAAGATTAATATCTCAATCAGTTCGCTTGAAAATAAAGAGCGTGTTTATACAGTGGCTTCAGATGCAGGTCTAGATCAAAACCAAGACAATTTAATCTCTTTACAAGGGGCTAATTAATGAGACGAAGCAATAATATGCTTCGATTAATCTATATATTGGCGATAACAGTGATGACATTATGTGTCATCAATGTTTTCGTTGTGGCAATTGGTAAGTTACATATTCGGTCTATGACTTCTCTAGATTCTTATGTACAATCTGTTTCTTTAGTATCAGAAACTCTAAGAGCTAAAAGAGGAAATATCTATGACGCTAATGGTCAAATAGTTGCTCAAGACCAAAAGACCTATGATGTTATTTGTTATCTTGATTCAAGTAGAACCAATGGTAAAAAACCAGCCTATGTTGTTGATCCATTATATACTTCTCAAGTATTAGCTAATGTTCTTGATGGTGATCAAGCTGAGATTTATTCTTTATTAACTAGTAATCCAAATCTATATCAAACTGAAATTGGTTTAGCTGGTAAAAATATTTCTGAGGAACAAAAAGAACAACTTGAGAACACACCTGAATTATATGGAATAGGCTTTAAGGAATCGTATAAGCGTATATATGCCAATGGTTCAATGTTTGCACCATACCTTATTGGTTTTGCCCAAAGTAATGATGATGGCAAATTAGTAGGTAAAATGGGCTTAGAGAGCTATTTAAATGAAGAGCTAAGCGGCAGTGATGGCAGTCACATCTATCAACAAGATAAAAATGGTTATATTTTAACCGGAATGTATGAAGAAACTACTCCTGCCCAAAATGGCTATGATGTATATACAACTATTGATTCATCCATTCAACAAGCACTAGAAACCGCTTTTGAAGATGTAGTTAGTGACAATAACGCATCTAAGGCTTGGGGTGCAGTAGTGGAAGTAAATACGGGAAAGATTAAGGCTTGGGGACAAACACCAAGTTTTGATCCAAATATTTTAAATATCGATGACTATAACAACATGGGCTCACAAGTTCCCTATGAACCAGGTTCGGTTATGAAGGCTTTCATATATGCTACAGCGATGGATTTGGGTGTATATGATGGCGATGCTTACTTTGATTCTAGTTCTTTCTGTTATTATGGCTCAAATCCCTATAGAGTATATGGCGATACATATTATGGATGTATATCAAATGCTGCTGGTAAATCATGGGGAACTATTCCGCTTGATTATGGCTTGATTTATTCAAGTAACGTTGCGACAAGTACTTTACTTACAGACTATGTAGGTGTTGAAAATTATTCGGAATATCTAGAAAAGTTTGGCTTCTTTCAGCTTGTTAATACCGATGGAATTGCTGAAACAAATGGTATTAAAAACTATAAGTATCCAAGTGAAAAGTTGGCTCTTACTTATGGACAGGGTAGCTCTGTGACAATGCTTCAACTTCTACAAGCTTATACGGCAATATTTGGCAATGGGGAAATGATTAAGCCATATTATATTGATAAGATTGTTGATTCTCAAAATGATGAAATTATTTATTCTGGTCAAAAGACAGTAGTTTCTACACCAATTAAAGAAAGCACAGCTAAACAAATTCAAGCATTAATGGAAAGAGTTGTTACTGACCCTGCTGGTACTGCTCAATATTATGCGGTTGATGAAGTTGATATTATTGCTAAAACTGGCACATCAGAAATCGTTGAAAATGGTGAATATGAATCAAATGATTCTATTACTTCAGTAATGTTGGCTTTCCCAGCTGATAATCCAAAGTATATGATTTATTTTGCCTATGTTTCTCCATATGATTATCTAAATCATACTTATTCAACACCAATTAAGAATTTAATTAGAAGAGTTGCCTTATTAACAGAAGTTGGATATAAGCCAACAGAAGAAAGTTCTAGTACGATTGTTTCTAAAGAAGAAATGCCAAATGTTCTAAGCAAATCTTATAACGATGCATATTCTATATTAGAAGATAACTATGGACTAAATGTAATTAGGATTGGCAATGGTGAAACTGTTCTTGATCAATATCCAAAAGCAGGCGATGATGTTTATACTAATTCTAAAGTATTCTTGTTGACGGGAAATGATATAACGCTTCCTGACTTTACAGGTTGGACACGTAAAGAAGTAAATGAATATAGTGCTATTACAGGATTAAATATTACATTAGATGGCAGTGGCATTGGAAGTAGTCAAACAATAAGTGCTGGTACTACTGTTGATAAGTTTGATACCATTACCGTAAGCTTCTCGCTGTTTGATAGTAATGTATCTACAACAGGGGGTTCAAACCAAGATTCAAACCAAGATTCGAACCCAAATGAAGATGAAGACTGGGATTTGAACCCGAATAGTGACCAAGATAGCAACTTAGATGATTAAAATAGATTCGAACCCAATAGATTCAAATCTAAAAATATTGAAAGAAAGAATAAATAGAGTAGAATAGTTAAGTATGGATTTTTATTTAGTAGCTTTATTAGGCTTAGTGTTATCTTTTGCGGGCGTGTATTTTTTGATGCCACCTTATATTAAGATGCTTAAGCAACATAACATAAACCAAGAAGTAAGTGAATACGCTTTAGATGAATACAAAAACAAAAACAAGACGCCAATCATGGGAGGCTTATTATTTGTTATAGTGCCTGTAATTGTTTATCTTGTAATAAATGGTAGAAATCTAAGTGATTTAAGTTCTGTAATGGCTTTATGTTCATATGTCTTATTTTGTATAGTTGGCTTTAGTGATGATATTCTAATCATCTTAAGAAGAGATAATAATGGTTTATCTCCTAAAGTAAAACTAATCATGGAATTTATCTTTGCGATCTTAATCTTTATTATCTTTAAAGATACTTTAAGCTTTAAGATTGATATACCAGTAATTAAATCAACAATAAACTTAAGTTGGTTTATCTATTTGCCATTAATTATTCTAATGTTTCTAGGTGAGGCTAACGCTGTTAACTTTACCGATGGCATGGATGGTTTATGTGCCGGTGTTTCAACAATTGGCTTACTTGCTTACCTAGTTATTCTTTATTTAACAACTAAGTACAATACTTTTATTCTTGTATCATGTGTGATTGGTGGACTACTTGCTTACCTTATGTATAATCATTTCCCCGCTCAAATATTTATGGGTGATAGCGGTTCATTAGCGCTAGGTGGCTTATTTTCATCGATTGCCCTAATATCTAATTCAGAGATTGCCTTATTATTAATTGGTGGCGTCTTCCTTATTGAAATGATTTGTGTATGTCTTCAACAAATATCGGTAAGATTATTCCACAAGAGGATATTTGCCTATACACCAATTCATTATGCCTTTGTCTTAAAAGGTCATAAGGAAACAACAGTAGTAAGTAGATTCTATTTATTAGCTTTATTACTCGGTATAATTGGAGTATTAGTTGTTGTATTTTAATGGAATATAATTTTCATTCACAAAATATATTGGATTATATTTATTCAATAAATAATATTAACAAAAGCGATTTGGATACAAGTCGCTTTATTTCATTAGAAAAAGATAATAAATATATACTATCTTTCAAAGAAAAAATTTTGTCTTTAAAAGATAACCATTTCTTAATAGTAGGTGACTATGATTGTGATGGAATATGCGCAACAACTATTATCAAAAGATTGTTTGATTATCTAAACATTCAATCAAGTTACTATATACCTTCAAGAATTGATGAAGGATATGGCGTAAGTGAAAAGATAATTAGTATTGCCAATAAACATCATTATGACGCTATTATTACTGTTGACAATGGTGTGGTGGCAAGTGGGCCTATAGCTTACGCAAATAAATTAGGCATCAAAGTACTAGTATTGGATCATCATGAATATATGCAAGCTCCTGAATGTTTTGGCTTCTTACATCCAAACTTATTAGAAGATGATTATAAGCGTTTATCAGCAGGTGGCTTAGCTCATTTATTGTCTACTTATTTTTATGATGATGAATTATCTCTAGTATTAGGTGGTTTAAGTATTCTGGGAGATATGGTTGGAGTATTAAACTATAATCGTTATTTATTAAAAGAGATGATGAATATTTTAAATAACAAGAATATTTATCAATTATCATTACTTAATGGTTCAAATAAATTTGATTATGATTCTTTATCTTTTAATTGTATTCCTAAGATTAATGCGGTTTCTAGAATGGGTTACAATGCTAACTTACTTGTTAAATATATGTTGTCTAATTATGATGATTGTAAGAATATGCTTAGTTCTATAAATTCAATCAATGATTTTAGAAAAAGCGAAACAAATAGAGAAACCGATTTAGCCTTAAGTATGTTTAATAAAGATGATAAAGTAGCTCTTATTGTTTCAAGTGAATTTAAAGAAGGAATATGTGGCCTTATTGCCAACAAGATATGTCTAAACTATGAAACACCTTGTATTATTTTTTCTAAGAAAGATGGTGTTCTAAAAGGGTCTGGTAGAAGTCCAAAGGATGTTAATATCTTTGATTATTTAAGTAATACTAAAGACTTATTTGATACTTTTGGAGGACATGGACAAGCTTGCGGTCTATCAATGTGCGAAGAAAAATTAGATGAATTAATAGAATATGTAAATAATAATGATTTAGATTACGGGGACAATAGGAAAGATGTCTTAGAAGTTGAATTGGAAGATGTAAACATTGACTTATTAAACCAAATCGAGAGTCTACAACCATTTGGTGTTGATTTAAAAGAACCACTAATTAGAATTAAAGATTTTAAATATAAATCTAAGTTTCTTATTAAAAATAAATATCCTAAGTTTAGTGTAAATAATAACCTTAGTGCCATTAGTTTTAATGAAGTATTTGCCTATAAACAATTCAATGATTTGATTGGCTATGTTAAGAGGGATAGTTACCATAACGCTTGTGTTTCTCTTTTAATCGAGGATTTACTGTAGTAAAATAAATTTGTATTTTTAATTGGAGGCAAAGAATGAATTTAAAAGATTATGTTGCGACTATCCCGGACTTTCCAAGTGAAGGAATTTTATTTAGGGATGTTACCCCTTTAATGGCAAATGGTGAAGTATTTAAATATACATGTGAAAAATTAGCGGAATACGCTAAATCAAAAGGAGCTCAAGTGGTAGTTGGACCTGAATCAAGAGGATTCATTTTAGGTTCTACAATCGCTATTCAATTAGGTATCGGTTTTGTTCCAGTTAGAAAGCCAAATAAGCTTCCTAGAGAAACTGTTAAATGCGATTACACCTTAGAGTATGGTACAAATACTCTAGAAATGCACAAAGACGCAATCAAACCTGGTCAAAAAGTAGTTATTTGTGATGACTTACTGGCAACAGGTGGTACAGTTGAAGCTACTATTAAAATGATTAAAGAATTAGGTGGCGAAGTTGTTGGCTGTTGTTTCCTTATTGAGCTAGATGCTTTAAAAGGAAGAGAAAAATTAAAAGGCTATGATGTCTTCTCTTTAATGAACTATTAATAAAAGGTAAATCGAAGAGAAATCTTCGATTTTTAAAATTATGAAAGCTCCAGTATTAACAAAAGAAATTTTCTATGATCAAGTAAATTCTTATATTACTAATAAGGATTCTTTAGTCATGATTAATAAGGCCTATGATTATGCCTACGAAAAACATGGCCAACAATTTAGAAAAAGTGGTGAACCATATTTCGTTCATCTTTTAGCCGTGGCCTATGAACTAGCTAAACTAAAAGTGGGCCCTACAACTATTTGTGCTGGTCTTTTACATGATGTTATTGAAGATTGTGGTATTACAGCTGATGAATTTAAGGAACAATTTGGTGAAGAAGTTTATCATATTGTAGAAGCTGTAACCAAAATCGGTAATTTAAAATTTAAAGATGAAAAAGAATATCAAGCCGCTAATCACCGTAAGATTTTAATGGCGATGGCCAAAGATGTTCGTGTAATTCTTGTTAAGCTATGCGATAGACTTCATAATATGCGAACTTTGCAGTTTATGCCTCCTGAGAAGCAACAAAGAATCGCAAAGGAAACACTTGAAGTATATGCGCCAATTGCCCATAGACTTGGTCTTGCGGAAATCAAGAACGAATTAGAGGATTTATCTTTCTTTTATATTGATAATGAGAAGTATCATGAAATAGCTCATCTTGTTGATAATAAAAAGGCTGAAAGAGATAGTCAAATCGCCCAAATGATTGATGATATTTCAGCAATGTTAAAAAAGGAAAATATTCCTTTTAGAATCTTTGGCAGATCTAAACATCTTTATTCTATTTATAAAAAGATGATTAGAAAGAACAAACGTTTTGATGAAATACTAGATTTATTAGCGATTCGTATTGTTACTCAAACTGAACTAAATTGTTATGAAATACTAGGCTACATCCACGCTACATATCGTCCAATTCCCGGAAGACTTAAAGACTATATCGCTATGCCTAAGATGAACCTTTATCGTTCTTTACATACTACAGTAGTTGGTCTTGATGGTAGAATCTATGAAATCCAAATCAGAACTGAAGAAATGGATGAAATAGCAGAAAAGGGTGTTGCGGCACACTGGGCCTACAAAGAAGGTAACTATGATTCCCATAAGGAACAAAAAGAAATCGTTAAAGAACTTGATTGGTTAAATGCCTTTAATGATGATGCGGGTGAAAATAACGCATCCGAATATATGGATACGGTTATTGGTGATGTCTTTAACGCTAATGTTTATTGTATGACGCCAAAGGGAAGAGTAATTGATTTACCTGCTGGTGCTACACCAATTGACTTCGCTTATAGAGTACATACTGAAGTAGGACACACTACTGTTGGCGCTTTGGTTAATGGTGTACTTGTTCCCCTTAATACCGAACTAAAAACAGGTGATGTAGTTGAGCTTAGAACTAATAAATCATCTTCTCCAAGTGAAGACTGGTTAAAAATTTGTAAGACAAATACTGCTAAAAATAAGATTCGCGCCTACTTCCAAAAGAAGGAACAAGAAGAAAAGGAACAATATGTAAAACAAGGCGAAGACATGCTTAAGGCTGATATGAATAAGCGTGGCGTCGATGTTAATGAATTCTTTGATAAAGACAAGTTTGAAAAATTATATAGTTACTTTAGAACTTCTACTTATAACGACTTCATGTATTTGATTGCGGTTAAGTCTATTTCAACAAGTTCAGTTATTGAAAAACTAGTTAAAGTTGGCAAGAAAGAAATTGGCGAAGAAGATTTACAAGAAATCGTTAAGAAGAATCAATCTAAGAATAAAGTAAATCAATCAGTTTCTAGAACTGGCGTTATTGTCAAAGGTATCACCGGTATGAAGATTAATTTAGCTCCTTGTTGTACGCCAGTATATGGTGATTTGATAACTGGCTATGTTACAAAGGGCCAAGGCATTAAGGTTCATAGATGTGATTGTCCAAATATTTTAAAAGAAAAGGCTAGATTAATTTCAGTTGAGTGGGATCCTAGAAAACCTGATTATAAGTATGAAGCTAATATTAAAATCTATTCTAAGGATAGAGCATACTTATTAACAGACTTAGCTACTTGTATCTCTCAATTTAAGGCTAATATGCTATCAGTAAATGTATCGGTTAACCAAGAGGATTTAACAGCTACAGCATCTTTAACTTTAAATGTATCAGATATTGACCACTTGAATTTGATTATGGCAAATCTTAGAAAGATTGACAGCGTCATATCAGTTGAAAGAGCGATTAAATAATTATTTAAATGTAAGATTGGCAAATATCTTTTCCATCCTATCATTAGGATATAATTCATCAACAGTATCAGTAATGGCGTTTCTACTAGGGACGCCATTTACTCTGTCTTTCCATCTATATACAACAATTCCTGTAATAGTTGAATTTAGTATCATAAACACCAATAAAACAATGGTAAGTTTCTTGCCTATTTTGTTTGGTATCTTTAGTATCAAGCTACTTAGCATTGGATAAATATCCTTAATCCAAAATATACCTAATATGCCCCAAAAGATAGAGTACAATAAACAAATACGTCCATTTAAATTGAAGGGGATATTTGAATAGTCCCAAGAAGTAGAGCCAAATAATAGTTCTTGAAAAAATGAACAAAAGTATTCGACAATACTTCCTACAATAAAACCACCAATAAAGGAATAGATTTTACTGCGATTTCGATACTTATATAAAAAACCGCTAAGTACTAGTGCTCCTATGCCATATACTAGATTAAATGGTCCATATAATAAGCCAACTCTTGATTCATAGTGGCCATATTGGATAATACAATAAAGCGATTCGATTATTACGCCGGCGAAGCTGCCAATAAAAAAGACCCAAAATAGTTTATAGAAAGTATTGCCGCTGGCAAAGTGTGAACTAGTCTTTTCTTCATAGTCTAATATTGCGTTTGGTTTATTAACTAGTTTTTTACCTTTATCTAGTTTTTCTTCATATTTAGAAAATTCTTTGATTTGTGTTTTGATGGTATCGGCACTTTTGTCGCATTTAACAGCTGCGTCATAAAAAGTTTTGCCAGCATCTTCTAGATACTTAACTTCATTAAGTAGACTATCTTTAAGTTTAGGCATGCTAGAAATCTTTTCTTTTTTAGCTAGTTCTTCAAGTTGCGAATTAATAACATTTTCGCTATCTATTTCAAGTTGTTTTAAATCTTCTTTTAAATTTAGATATTTGTTTTTAAGTTTATAGTTCATGAAATGATAATATCATATTATCTTATTTTAATAGGCCGATATCCTTTATGTTCATTTCGTTAGTTTTGATAAATTTATAGACAAAAATATAAGAGCTATTATCTTCACATAGATCTAATAGTTCATCTAGAAAGAAATTAAATATAAAGTATGATTTATTGTTTTCAAAGCTAAATAAGTCACATATCATTTTTTGAAGTTTTGCGTTGTTGTACTTTTTAATATGTTTTGATTCATAGTATTTAAATATATTATTGTTGATTCTTTTTAGATTGTCTTTTTCTTCTAATATTTCGATAATTGTTTCTTTTTGATTTAATTTTTCTGCTGACTTAAATAATGTTAGATAACTAAAATCCATTATCTTGTTATAGTCTTTATAAATTAAATATGAGTACTCAAAAGACTTCTTGTAATTTTTTTGATTAAGATTAAAAATAGCTTCCATTTCATAGTAATGGTATAAAAATCTTGTTGGAATAATATCTTTATATTCATCATATAAAGTTTTAACCATAGGCAAATAAGTTTGCGCTTTTTCCTTTTCGTTTATAGATACATTAATAAATGCTTTAGCACAATAGTTTGTATATTTTTTATAAATGTTTTTTTCTTCTAAATTTGCATTGTTGTATTTTGCGTATAATTCAAATGAATTCAGATGTGTGATATCGTAATGAAAGCTATCTAAATAAAACAATTTATCATTTTTTATAATTTCCCCGTAATCAAATTGTTCATATTCGATAAAGATTAGATAGTATGAATAATACATATTCAACATATAAGCAGTAATTAAATATAAATATTTATTATCTTTTAGATCTTTGCATATATATGTTGCAATTTGTATTATTTCTTCATCTTCTATTTTTGAACTTAAATATAAATCTAAGGTTGCAATACAAATCAATGATAATTCATTTAAGTAGATATATTGTTTATTCTCTTTATAAAAATTATTGATTTTGTGTTTTAAAGAACCATATTCAACTAATGGCTTGCCACTGTTTATTATTGAATATGTTTCTTTGATATACCTTTCAAGTGACAAGTATTTCAACCTATCATTTGATAATTCAAGTCCATAAATTTCTAATATTGAATTAATTTTATCATTAGATACATATCCACCTTCTTCAGCTCTTTGAATTGAAGAAACAGATATTGAAGGATTCTTATCGCTAATATCTTTTCTAGATAAATCTATTTTTTTCGATAATATTTCATTAATTGTCCAACTATTTTTGGACTAGTTTTAAGTACATCCATACTTAAATTATATGCAGAACATTTAAATATTGATATGTTCCAACTTAAAAATGCGATTAAAAATTAAGTTTTTCTTTTTTAATAAGCTATTTTTAAAAAATTACTCACATTTGATTTTACATAAAAATAAATACATGCGATATTAAAGTCACAAAGATAGCTATCTTTCTAAAATTGAAAAATTTAATTAGGAGGTCAATGATTATGAAAGAAATTAAAAAAATTTCAATTTGTTTATTATCTTTGGTGCTTTTGGTGGTTATGCCGATAGCTAATATCTCTGCAGATGAAGGCGACAACTATGCGATTATGCCTATTGGATAGCCTATAACGCAAGACTTTTACAAGACAACTAGAACTACCTATAGGGATGGCGTTGGTAGCTATGAAGTACAGTTCAAATTAAATATAACTTATGAAAGATCTCAAAGTGGAAGTAAATGGTATGCAAGAGATGTTGTAATCAATAGCTGTACATCTGGTGTAAATGATAATTTAGGACCTCAAGATGGAACACATAGCGCAAGAGCTGTTTCTGCTTCTTGCCGTATCGATAATACAGGCTCAAGGCCTTACGCAGTTGTTACGGCGACGGTTTCTGAATATATAAAAGGTTTAGGAACAACAAATCGCAATTTTACATATAGAATCGCTCTTTAAATGTTTAACAGAATCTATAAATCAATATTTCATAGAATTAAACAAACATCACTACTTTTAGTGGTGATGTTTGTTGTTTCATTGTTACTTTGTGTTAGCTATTCCTTGAAGAATGTTTCTAAGACCTTAAAAAATGAATTGTCATCAAGTATTAAACCGGTAGTATCTATTGAAGGCTATACATCTACAAGAAGTGATGTGCGGATTGAAAAAGACCTTGTTGAATTTAGTGAGTATGGTAAATATGGCGAAACTTTTTATGAAGATGTTTTATCTTTAAAAGAAAGGCTTAATCCTTATTACTTTGATTTGAACATGAAATACGGCAACTCAGGAACCGTTAAAGAATATAGTGAAGATGGTTTACTTTTTCGTATAAATGATCAAGATGAAAAAATTAAGTTTTTGACTAATGATTATATAGAAGATGATTTTTCGGATGTACATTCGTATAAACTTTGGTTAGATAATCGAACCGATTACTTTAATTCAGTTTCGCTTGTTTCTACTACGCAGTCACAAATTACTGATATTTACTACCAATTTAATAAGAAATACGTAGACCGCAATAATAAAATGTTGACAATGCTTACTGGAGAAGTTAGCGATTTAGTTCTTGATTATACAAGAATAGAAGAAGGTAGAACCTTTGATGAATTTGAAATAGAAGAAGGCAAACCCAAATGCATCATAAGTAATGATATATATTTGTTAAAAGATGGCGTTGTCACAAAAGTTGAAATAGGTGATAGTATTAAGTACTCAATTTGTGTCCCTAATGGTGATGGTACAGTAGAAATATACAAAGAATATGAATTTGAAGTAATAGGGATGCTTAATTATGGTAAAAATGACGACATCAATGATACAGCTACAAAATCAAGTGTGATAATTCCTGAAAAACAACTATTACAAATATATGAAGATGCTAAAGATATAAATAAGAAATTTGGCCTAGGCTATAATGAATACCTCCTTTATTACCCCTGCATCATGACTTTAAACAACTTTGATGATATAGATAAGTTTGTAGAATATATAGAAGAACTAAATTCTTTAGATAGTGATAAACAATATACCTATGAAACATCACTTGATTCATATTATAGTTTTGCAGGTAACCTAGAAACAATATCAGATAATTCAGATATCTTATTTAAGTTCTCCTTAGTGGTATCGATACTACTTAATGTCTTTATTATTAATCTAGATCTAAATAGAAGAAAGAAAGAGATTGGCCTATTATCCTCCTTAGGTCAAAGTAAGGAATCATTAATGATAGAGCTAATACTTGAATATGTAACAGTACTTTTAATAGCCTTAATATTTGCTGTACTTATTTCTAATCTAGTAGCGTCTTCATTTATTAAGACATTAGAATTTAATACTGAAACAATAGATACTTCTTCTAAGATATTAGATTATCCTAATGGTATTAAAATATTAAACAATACAAACATAAATATTAACGTCTTAGATTTTATAAAGATAAGTTTAATAGAAACAATTATCATAATAATTACTACTGTTTTAAGTGTTATCCAAATACTGTCAATTAAAGAGTAGTGTCGAAAAGTAACCACTACTAATTGACTATTATCGTTTATATTCAGT
>CAVEWG010000037.1:0-14907 GCA_963619285.1 Oscillospiraceae bacterium
TGACTGCATCTTGCAGACATTTTTCAATAATATTAAAGTAATCAGGATTATGTTTGTCCATTGAATAAGCCTTACTTAAGGGATAGAAAGCCTTAGCATCATCATTGATATATTTTAATAGCTTTTCATTTAATTCTTTCAATTCAATCTCTAATCCATTAAGTTCTTTTTCGTATTCAGCATACTTCTTTTTTCCATAAGTTAAGTTAATAGCCATCATAGATAAACTAGAGGCAAGATTGCCTACTAAGGCGCTTGTTCCACCACCTCCAGGTATTGGTTTATTAGAAGCTAATAGTTCGCTGTATTCTTTAAGTGTTTTGTTGTACATAAAATAATTCTATCAAAAACGGAAGCGTTAATCGCTTCCATTTGTATAAGAATCTTCAACTGATCTTGTGGCTTCTAAGCCAAAGTTTGAATATACCGAATAATAATCATCGCCAATAAGCATATATTTGCCATCTTCATATATCAGATGATAAGAACTTGTGTTAAAGTCATATACAGTAACTTCAACTGTATTATCTAGTTCCATTATCTTCTTTAAATCTTCAACCGAAATATTAGGACTAGCATAATAAGCATAAGAAGCATCCTTATGATTTGCATCATATGTAATGTTCAAACTATTATAATTTTGATTATAGTAATTGCCATTATAGAATGATTCAATTGATTTAATACGATACTTTTCAAGAATATCAATTACTTCTTTATTTGTAGTATTTGCATAAATTGAGAAATAAACATAATCAGTTTCTTCAAATAAGCCACTGCCATCAAAAGCATCTACCGTTTTTAAGAAATCATAATATTCGCTATTTTCATCATTTGAAATTGGTCCTGAATTAAAGGCATAAGACATCTTTTCATAATCAAAATCATAATTATAAGATAAATTAAAACCATTAGTCTTAATACATATTTGATTAAAGCAAGCAGATAAAACTATTCCAAGAATAAATAATAAAATTTGTTTTTTAGATAAGGCAAACTTACGCTTATAGATGAAGTTGCCTATAAAGTAAGCTGCAAACAACAATACATATAAAACAATTGTTTCATTAAGCGTTGTGATAGTTACTGATATTATAAATAAACATAATATCGTATAGATACCAATGATAAAAGGATAAGCGAAGAATTCATCAGAATAGTTTCCCGCCCTTTCCGCTTTTCTTGTCTTGAAAGTTTTAAATAATAATAGTCCAAATAATAATAAATATATGACACTAACAATAAAATAAGAAATATTGGTAACAAAATTGGACCAAGCATAAATAGAAAAATTATTTAACACAAAACTTGTAACACTTATTGCCACTGGCGATAAGTAAACAAGAATGTTAGAAACAATTTTTTCTACAAAATTAACACCTATTGTAAAACCATCTTGAAAATCTACCGCAAATATATATAAACCTAAAGGCAAGAAACAATAAGCTAATAAAATAACTATTCCATCAGTAACTGTATTAGCTAAACTATACATAAATGTATTAAATTCAATGATTAAAGCATAGCTAACAATCGCGATCAAATTTACAATCAAAATAGAAGGCACGTATAAGCCTTGTCCCTTTATAAGTAATCCGGTAATTGTTACCAAAGAAGATATAAAGTAAGAACCATACGCTACCACAAAACAATAAATAAGACCTGTAAACAATAATGTATTACGAGACATATTTAAAGAAAAATAAGTATCAATAGCTCTTTTATTATGAATGTAAGAAAACACAATAAGTGGCAAGACAAAAGCTATAATTAAACCAAACAAATAATTTCCTACATAAGCATAATTAATTGTTTCACCAATAGCACTTCTACCGGTTACTGCAAAGGCCATAATTGCTTGCAATATACAAACAATAATTAAGAAATATTTTTTTGATTTGAACAGATAAGTAAAATAAGCTTTATTTAACATTTTTTACCTCCTGTATGTTCATATATAAATAGTTCTTCAAAGTTAACATTTAAAACATCTAAAATAAGTGGGTTAAGCTTCTCTAATTTTTCACTTACTTCTTCTTTATCACCTCTTATAACAAGAGTAATAATTCTTCCTTCGCCATTTTTATATAGAACATCAAAGTCTTTAAACATGTTTTCATCAATCTCATCTTTAAATGCTAATTGATATTTATTGATATTAGCCTTAGATTCAATTAAATCACCGTATGTTGAAATATGACCATCTTCTAAAATACCATAGCTATCACATATGTCTTCTAACTCTTTTAAGTTATGTGAAGAAATAATAATCAATGATTTATTGTCTTCAATTAAATCGCTTAAGGCGTTTTTAATATATACTCTAACAATTGGATCTAGGCCATCAAAGGCTTCATCTAGCAATAATAATTTTGGTTTACAAGCTAAAGCCAGCAACAGCATAGATTGTCTTTTCATGCCTTTTGAGAAGTTAGAAATATTAGCCTTTTCATCAAGACCAAATAAGTCCAAGTATTTTTTATAAGTTTCTTCATCGAAGTTGTAGAAACCTTTATAAAAATCTTTTAGACTGCTTAATGTTGAACCATATGGATAATATGGATCATCACTTACAAGTAAGATGTTTTTTCTAACTTCACAGTCTTCATAGGTATCTAGGCCATCAAATAGAATAGTTCCATCATCTATTTTATAAACACCAGCTATACTTCTTAAAAGTGTAGACTTACCGGCACCATTAACACCAACTAAGCCAAATATAGATCCAAAATCAATATCTAAAGAAACGTCATCTAGAACGTTTTTATCGCCAAAAGCTTTACATACATTTTTAATTTCTAGCATTCGTCTCCCCCATATACTTTTAAGGCTACTTTTTCTATATCAACATATTTGTAGCCGCTCTCTTTTAATTTTTTTAAAATAAAATACACTTCCTCAAGATCATTTTTTTCAGTATTTATATCCGCTACAAAGCTGCCTTTTTTAAAAACAGAATAGATATAACCTGCTTGTTCTAATTCTTGATAAGCTTTTTGAACTGTATTGGGATTAATGCCTAAATCATTAGCAAGCTCCCTAACAGAAGGAAGCTTGTCGTTAGGCTTTAAAACACCAGCATTAATAAATCTAATAATTTGTGCTTTTATTTGTTCGTAGATTGTTTCTTTTCCTTGTAAATTAATAAGAAACATTATTTCTCCTAGTTAAGATTATTTAACTTTCCATCTTTTAATAAAAGACACTTATCTGACATTCTTGCAACTTCATCAGAGTGGGTAACAACGATTATTGTCTTACCATAGTCATGAGCAAGTTCCTTGAATATATTAATAATTTCTTTTTCAGTTGCGGTATCTAGATTTCCAGTAGGTTCATCCGCAAAGATTAAATTAACATTACAAGCTAAAGATCTAGCGATAGCAACTCTTTGTTGTTCACCACCTGAAAGTTGGCCTACAATACGATCAGCTTTACTTCTTACGATGCCAAACTTTTCAAGTAAATTATAAGCCACAGTCTTTTTATCTTTTGGAAGCTTGTTGTCAGTTTCTTCCATGGCTACCATAACATTTTCAACAGCGGTTAAATAACCAATTAAGTTATATTGTTGGAAAACGATAGAAATAGCATTTCTTCTATACTTACCTAGTCCCATCTTTTCAACGTCTGTTCCTTCAAAATAGATGTTTCCGCTCTTCGCCTCATCTAGTCCTGCCACAAGTGATAGGAAAGTAGTCTTACCAGAACCTGAAGGACCAAGTATTGTATAGAAATTGCCAGATTCAAATGTATAACTTAAATCTTTAAGAATTTGTCTTTCATAACCACCATCAATATATGAATAATTAATGTTTTCTAATTTTAATATTTCTGACATATGGCCTCCTTAGTTTTGGTTCATTAAAATCTTCTTAGGATTAAAACGCATAATCATCATTGAAGGAATTAGAATTGAAATTAAGACAATAATTAAACCAACAATATAGATTTCCGCAATGATTAATGGTGAAATAGAAACATTATAGTTGCTTACAATATCATCAAGTGAAATATCAGTTGTATAGTCGCCACCATATATATCACCAAAATAATAATCAGTACTATTACTATCTTCTTCATCTAGTCCACTTGAAGAAATTTGATATTGTAGAACTGTTTGGCCAACTTTATTAGCTAACAAACTACCTGTTCCTATCGATAAGGTAAAGCCAAGTAAGGCAACTAGAGCTAGTTCTACAAAGAATTGAGCTACAATCTTAAACTTACTAGCGCCAAGCGATAATAAGACGCCTATTTCATATTCCCTTGTCTTTAATGTAAGTGCTGTAATCAATGTAATAATTACTACTGCATTAATAACTACTAGCCATACAATGAAGTTAGCATACATTGTCAAAGTATCAAGTGGTTTAGCTAATTTATTAAACTCTGAATTATCAACTGTAATAGTCTTGTAGTCACCAAGTTTACCAGAATAGTCTTCAACAAATTGATCTACTTCTAGAGGATCTTTCAATAGTAAAGTAACTGAATTTAAAGTAACTTGACTTAAATTATCAATAGAAGGACGATTACTTTCATCTTGATAATATTCATCATCAGGATTTTTTGTCTTGTAGTAGTCAAATACCTTTTGTTGAAGAGGAACACTAGTAGCCTTATAAGTAGTTCCAGGCATCAAGATTGTATTATCAGGATTTTGATAAGGCGATAAATAATCATAGCCTTGAGTGTCTGGAGTAACAGTTTGATTATGTTCATAGATACCAATAATAGTTAAATTAAGTGTATAGTCATCAGCTGTGATATTCATATCTTCGCCATACATGACTGAAATATCGGCTGCGCTATTAGTTAATAAAGAAATGCTGTCACCTACTTTTAAACTATTGTGTTCAGCAAATGCCTTAGAAACTAGACATACCTTTTCTGAGTTATCAATCTCTTCTTGTGTATAAAATCTGCCTTCGCTAATCTTATAGTCACCATCTTCAATTTCGATCATACTAGGGAAGTAGTTAGTCTTAATTAAATATGTAGGTTCTACATATTCAACACACTTACTATTACCATTTTCATCTGTATAACAAGATTGACCACCACCACTGTTTTCTTCAGCACTATTGTTTAAATGAACATAGTCTAGTCCTGAATCATCAGGATAAGCAAACACGCTATCAATAGCGTTAGCAGTCTTTACTCTACTATCTTTTAAGATATCATTTACTTCAGCTAAAGTAACTGAAGGATAATTTTGGTAAGCCTTGTTTCTTTCATCTTCATCTTGAATTGAATCAACATAGTTATACCAAGCCATAGAATCTACTTCTAAAGTAGCTACAGCTCTCATCTTTTGACGAGTTAAAGTCTTGGCTTGAGTAGATGCGTTTGAAACACCTAAACCAACTATAACAAGTGTACCTACAAGTAAGAACGTAAGAGTTAATAATATAGTCTTAGACGCTCTTCTTGTAACATTTTTAATTGCTCTATTAAAGAAATTCATTTATTCTCCTTTTTTTAATTGTTTGTATCAGAAGTTTCTGTTGGTACAGGAGTAGAAACTTTGTACCAGCCATTTCCTTCAGCCTTTTCGATAACATATGATCCATCATCATATAAATCATCGTTAGGCGTCTTATCAACGATTCTAGCTTGACAACCATAGTCGCCACTACCAATATTGCTAGCTAAAGTATATGTTATGCCTCTAGCAGATAGAGCATCGATAATATCACTTACTGTAGCGATATTTTCTTGAGATCCAGAAGTTTCAAACATAGTACTTAACTTGTAATATTTACCCTTAGATACAACCACTGAGAATCTAACATCTAGTGGAAGACGATCGCTTATATCAAATGTTTCGTTAGTTGAGTATGAAGAAATTTCAACAGAAACAATTTGGCCTTTTGTATATGTATCTGAGTATACTTCACTAGATCCAGACCAGTTGCCAGTATAAGCATCAATACCCTTTTCACGTTTTTCATTGCACCAGTCTTCTAGCTTTAAGACATTCATACCAACAATGCTAGTCAAATCTTCATCAGCGGCATAGAAGTACTTACCTTTGTTTAGAACTATTTGTACATCATCAGTAGAAGAAATCATGCTACCAGGATTAACATTTGCTGATAATACATGTTTATCACTTGTAGAATACTTAGAAGTGATTGTAGCGTTGATGTTATTTTTCTTAACCCAAGCTTCAATTTGTTCTTCATTCATATTTGTAAAGTCAGGAACAGTTATACCCTTGCCTTTTGATACAGTAATAGTTAATGTATCAGTAGTCTTCATAGTTGAATTAGCTGATACCGATTGAGAAATAACATTTCCAGATTCAACACTTTCAGAATAAGCTTCAACTTTATTTAAAGTAACTTTATTAGTTTTAGCCCATGATTCAACTTCAGCATAAGTTTTACCCTTGAAATCGGAAACAGTAACAGTACCTGCAGGTTGAGGACCTTTAGAAATAGTGATGTTCATAGTAGAAGATCTAGTGAAGTCAGATTCATCTACGCCTTTTACCTCATATGAGATAACACTATCTTTATCCACTGATTCGTTATATGTAGTAGTAATCTTAGTCTTTGTTAATTTGTTTGTTGAAATCCAAGATTCAATTTCTGATTTAGACATCGATTTAATATCTGGAACAGTAATCTTTTCATCAGGGTCAGCACCTAGTGAAATAGTGAAAGTAATTTTTACATCACTTTTTACTTTCTTGCCAGCATCAACACTTTGGCTAAGGATTACATTTTCATCATTGTCAAAGTTGTATTCTTCTTTAAAGACAATACCACTTGTAGTGATGCCTTGTTGTTTTACCCAAGAAGCAACATCACTCTTTGTTTGGCCAACAAAGTTTGGCATTTCAATCTTTGGTGCAAAAAATAAAAAGTAAGCTAGCACACCTAACACAACAACAATAACCCCACCAATAATAAATCCCTTAGGGTTAATTTGTTTCTTAGGTTTTTCTACTTTTACTCTTTCTTCTTCTTTGAAGCTATCAGGTTTCTTGCCATCAGAAGAAAATTGACTTAAAAAATCTTTTTCAGACATTATTTGTTTTTACCTTTCTTTTTTCCATGTTTGTTAGTAAGCGCAAATAATGCAGTAAACGCGATAAGAGCGCCAATAAATGTAAATATCTTTTTCATAAAACATTCTCTCCTTAATCTGTCTTATCTGTATTAATTGTACTATAAAAAAAACAGAATGGAAGACATTCTGTAATTTTTATGAATTTGCGTTAAAAAGTTCGCTAATTATTGCGGATCCAAGTATCAAAATAGCCCCAATTATCGCATAAATATCCATGCTTTCGTTAAGAAATAAGGCGCCAATCAATACCGACATGACCGGTTCTACATAGCCAATAACGGCAATCTTTACAGGAGATAGTGTATTAATCGAATCAAAATATAGACTATAGGCAAATCCTGTATGTATAATGCCTAACATCAATAATATAGAAACTGTTTTAATATCATATGAAATTAAATAGCTTTTATTAATAAAGATTAATGGTAATGTAGTAAGCGATGAAAACAACAACTGTATTATCGTCTTATCATATGGGCCTATATCTTTTAGCTTTTTATTCATAAAGACTAAGGTAACAAAGCCAATAGAACCACATAGTCCAAATATTAATCCTCTTATATCACTGCTTGTGCCTGTAAGCACGCCACTTAAAAGCACTACACCAACAAAAGAAGCTAAGATACATAATATTTGTTTTAAAGATAAATTATCTTTATATAAAATAGCTGAAATTATAATAATAGTAATTGGCGCAGTATAGTTACCAAGGGAGGCTAATGATACTGCATACTTATAGCCCATAAATAGAAATATCTCATTTAGTCCTAAAGATATTCCACATATCACAAGATACACAAAGTTTTTCTTTATAGCTTCTATATCCAATTTTTGTTTCTTAATAGCTAATAGCACCAATATAAACAAACAGCCAAGCGTTCCTCTACAAAAGACAACGAATTCACTGTTTACGTCTATAAAAGCTAAAAAGAACCCGAGGGTTCCATATAGAAAAACTGAAATAAAATACTTTAGTGAGTCACTCATTCTGCTTCATGTAACTTAAAGCCAGCTACATCATCAACTGGTAAAGAGAAACACACAATACCAGCTTCAGCCTTAGTAGACATGATAGATGACATAATATCGTTCTTCTCTTTTGTGTTGCAAACAATCAAAATTATTTCTTTTTCTGAAACTAAAGACATACCCATGAATTGTTGAGCCTCTTTATTGCCCATGCCCTTGCCATGTAATACAGTACCACCTCTTGCACCAGCTTTTTTAGCAGCGGCGATAATTTCATTATTGAAACCATAGTTGGCAACGGTAACAATTAGTTCATGTTTACTTTCTCTCATAACTTTATCCTTTTCTCTTTTGTATTCTTGTCCATTTAATAAAAAGCTAAGCGCTTTTTTGCCACCAATACCATTTAGTGGAACCAAGTAACAAATACCAGTTCCAGGGTTATCGATATATAATTCTTTTTCTAAGCCTTTTTTAAGTTTTTTCCATGTAGCTTCACTAACTATGGTACAATGCATTGTCTTTTCATCATCCTCTAGGCCTAGATAATCCAATACGTTATAGGCAGCAGTACCTCTACCATAATTGATAGTTCCGGTAATTAGACCATGTTCCTTATAAAAGTCTAAGAACATCTTTAATTTTTTTCGACTACAAATTGTAAATAATAAATATGTTTCCATAGAACTCCTTATAATTCGATAATATCGTTATCACCATAATCAGCAAACATCTCAAGGATAGGCTCAGATACAACAGCAGTTTCACCCTTATTAAGCTTAATTTGATACATTACACCTAATACTTGAATCGCAATAAGTGGTGTCATCGCAACTAGTGCTACTACACCAAAGCCTTCAGATGCGCTCTTACCTAGGGCAATACAAGCGCCTTGTGCTAAAGGAAGTAGGAATGTAGCAGTCATAGGACCTGAAGCAACGCCACCTGAGTCAAACGCAATACCGGTAAAAATATTTGGTACAAAGAAACTTAAGACAATTGCGATTAAATAGCCTGGAATCAAAATATAGAAAATTGGAATATTATACAAGATTCTACACATCGCAATGCCAATAGAAGCAGCAACGCCGAATGATAAACTCGTCAGCATTGCACTGCCTGTAATCTTACCATTGGTAATTGATTCAACTTGTTTCATTAAAACATATACTGCAGGTTCAGCTCTAACAATCATATAACCTAAGAAAGCACCGATCACAATAATGATTTCATTATGTTTTAAACTAGCTAAAGCATTGCCAATATAATTGCCAGTTCTAATAAAGCCAACATTAGCACCAGTCATAAAAATAACTAGACCTACATATGTATAAAGTAAGCCAATGGCGATCTTAATATGAGATTCTCTTTGTATCTTTAAGAAAATCCATTGACATACTTCAAAGAATAATAGGATTGGGAATAAAGATACAGCCATATCCTTAATATATTCAGGAAGTGAATGTAAGAATAATCTACTTAATTCAACTGAGTTTGTAACATCACTTTCAAGCGCTACTTCAACCGTACTATTAGTATTAAAAATTAAACCAAGAATTAACACAGCAAGAATTGGGCCGATTGAGCATAAAGCAATCAAACCAAAGCTGTCATCATCCGCATTAGCATCGTTTCTAATAGATGAAATACCTACACCTAACGCCATGATAAACGGAACAGTCATAGGACCGGTTGTAACACCACCTGAATCAAAGGCTACACCAATAAAATCATTTGGTACAAAGAAAGCCACAATAAATAATAATCCATAGAAAATTATAAGTAGTGTTCTAAGTGGCCAACCTAACATAATTCTTAGTAATGCGATAACAAGGAATAAACCAACGCCCACACCTACCGCAATAATTAGTGTCATACTAGGAATCGAAGATACTTGGCTAGCAAGCACTTGTAAATCTGGTTCAGATATTGTAACGATTAGCCCAAGTATAAAACCACAGATAATAATCAAAGGCATCTTTCTTGTCTTAACAAGTCCAGCACCAATCTTTTCGCCCATCTTGGACATTGACATCTCAGCACCAATATTAAATAAGTTCATGCCAAAGATTACAAAAATAGAACCAACTACAAATTCTAGTAAAATGCCAGAAGGAATTGGAATAATTGTGAATCCTAAGAAAAGTACCAATAAAACTATTGGCAAAACAGCACTTAAAGATTCTTTGTTTTTTTCATGAATCTTTCTTAATAAAATGTCTTTTTGTCTAGCAAATTGTCTTTTAATATTCATTTCATCACCTTTGTGAAGTATTATAACAAAAAATACTCAATTATCTTGCTTAATAATTGCCAAAAAATAAAAGAGAATTAATCTCTTTTATCCTTTTCCATTAAGATTTTTAATGCTCCAATAGCACACTCAACAGCTCTACCTGTATCATGTTCTTGCGAGTTATCTAAACCAGCCAAAGCTCTTTCTTGATTAGCTACTGTCATAAAACAAGAACCACATCTAACGTTTCTTGCTTGGGCACAAATAAATAAAGCAGCTGATTCCATTTCGCTAGCTAAAGTATGCATCATCTTCCATGCGTTCCACTTATTGATCAATTCATAACCAATAGGCATCTTCTCAGGCTCGTGTTGGCCATAAAAAGCATCCTTACATTGAACAACGCCAACATGGTTTTCATATCCCAATTCTTCACATGATCTAACAAGCGCATTTACAACTTCGTGGTTAGCAACAGCTGGAAATTCAATCGGCGCATATTCCTTTGAAGTACCTTCCATTCTAATGGCACCTGTCGCAATAACAACATCGCCACCTTTTACATCAAGTTCAATACCGCCACAAGTACCAACTCTAATAAAAGTATGAGCACCACATTTAATTAATTCTTCCATCGCAATAGAAGCGCTAGCACCACCAACACCAGTTGAAGTAACTGATACTTTTTCACCATTTAAATAACCAGTATAAGTAACAAACTCTCTTCTATCCGCAACTTTCACTGCGTTATCTAAGTACGCAGCAATCTTAGGACAACGCTTAGGATCACCAGGCAAAATAACATACTTTCCAATATCTTCAGGACCTACCCCAATGTGATATTGTTTTCCAGAACCTTCTGTATAATCAATCATATTAAATAAAACTCCTTGTTGACTATATTTTACCTTTTCTACTTTACATTTTAAAGACTAAAGTGCTAGAATAAGTAAGCGCTTAGGGGTGTGGTACAATGGTAGTATACCGGTCTCCAAAACCGTTGATGGGAGTTCGATCCTCTCCACCCCTGCCATTTATATAGTTTATAAAGGTTCTCAATCGAGAACTTTTTTATATATCTTAACTACCATCTCCATACATATGATATCATATGTATGGAGATAGGAGATTTTAAGATGTTTGATCAAAAAGAGTATATTAAAAATTACAATAAAAATTTTTATAAAATGTATCAATTTAGAATAAAAAAGAATGATAAAGAACTTAATGAGCATTTAGATAAAATCGAAAATAAAAATTCTTATATTGTTCACTTAATAAAAAATGACATTGATCAAAAAGAAATATATACAATAAAACAAATAAAAGACATTATTAAACCGATTTTAAATAAGCATAATATTTATAATATTTATTTATTTGGTTCTTATTCTCGTGGTGAAGCAACAAAGGAAAGCGATATAGATATTTTTTGCGAAAAAGGAAATATAAAAACATTAATTGATCAGGGGAAATTAGAGGATGAGCTTGAGTCAAAATTAAAAAAAGAAGTAGATTTAATTTTTACATCTTCTACCATGGATGATTTTTTTAGACAAGAAATAGAGAAGGATTTGATAAAAATATGTTAGCAGTTAATGATAAAGGAAAATTGTTACAAATAATTAGGCACTGCGATAGAATTTTGTTTAAGGTAAATAGCATTGATTACAAAGCATTTGAATGCGACATGGATATAAAAGAAATAGTGTGCTTTAATATATTTCAAATTGGAGAATTAGCTAAGGGTTTAAGTGAAGATTTTATTAAAGAATATAATAAGGTACCTCGGAAACAAATAAAGGGAATGAGAGATAGAATTGGGCATGGTTATGACACGATTGACATAGAAATTGTGTGGCAAACATCTATTGAAAGTATTCCTGAACTTAAAAAATATTGCGAATATATTATTGATAATCATTGAACGTACTATTCTGGCAGTTAATAAAATGTTTGTTTATTTAAAGGCGACAAAAAGTTCTGGGTTATCGCATCTAAATAAACAAAAAGTACACCAATAAAATAATGTACTTTTCATATTATGTTCATATTTACCAAACAATTTATGTATAAATTATTTAGTAAGCTTAAGTCAATGTTAATTTATTTCATTTTATTTATTACTGTAACAAAGCCAAAGATATTGGCGCCTACCACTAAGTTACCTTCTTTGCCATATTCCTTAGCAGTATTAGCAATATTATGATAGATATTAACCATCATCTCTTTTAGTTTCTTATCAGTCTTCTTAAATGTCCAAGTACTACCTTCAGCGTTTTGAACCATTTCAAAGTAGCTACAACCCACACCACCCGCATTAGCTGCTTTTGCTGGGCCAAATAAAACATTGTTTTCTTGTAGATAAGAAATGGCGTCTAATGTAGTAGGAAGATTTGCGCCTTCAGCTACACATATACATCCATTTTTAACAAGAATCTTTGCGCTATCTAAATCAATTTCATTTTGAGTTGCACATGGTAAACAAATATCACATTTAATCTTAAATAAATCAGTTGGATTTTTATAATACTTTGTGCTATCAGAATACTTTAAATAGTTTTCAATAGAAGCTCTATTTTCTTTAGCCTTGATTAATTTCTTATAATCAATACCGTTCTTATCAATGATGTAACCATTTCTATCAGACATGCCAATTACTATGCCACCAAGCTCTACTACTTTAGCACAAGCATAAGTAGAAACATTACCAGAACCAGAAATAATTACTTTCTTATTTTTAAATGAACTATTATGGTCATTTAACATTTCTTCCGTAAAGTAACAAAGTCCATAGCCTGTTGCCTCACTTCTTCCTTTTAAACCGCCTTTATCTAATGGCTTACCAGTTAAAGTTCCTATATCTTTCTTATGTTTTAGATACTCATCTAACATGTAACTTATTTCTTTACCACCAACACCTAGATCGCCTGCTGGCACATCAGTTTTAGAACCAATGTATGGATAAAGCTTTTTCATAAAAGCACTACAGAATCTTTTGATTTCTTCATCAGATTTGCCATGAGGATCAAAGTTACTACCACCCTTTCCGCCACCTATTGGACAACCAGTAATAGCGTTTTTAAAAGTTTGTTCAAAAGCCAATGATTTTAAAATTGATAGATTAACATTCTCATTAAAACGTAAGCCACCCTTATATGGACCAATCGCATTATTGTTTTGAACACGATAGCCTCTATTTACTTGAACATTGCCTTTATCATCAAGCCATTCAACTTTAAATTCAACAACTCTATCAGGTTCAGCAATTCTTTCTAGATACTTCTTAGTTTCAAGTTCAGGATGAACATCATAGAAAGGTTCTAAGCTTTCAAATACTTCTTTTACGGCATTTAAAAATTGCGTTTCACCTTTAGCGTTCTTGCATACTTGCTTGTATGCTTCTTTTACATATTTATTTTTCATTTAATTTTCTCCTGTCTAAATTATAAAAGAAAACAAACAATCTTGTAAACGCTTTCACAATTATCCTAAGGCTACATCAAGAATCATCATTAGCACAAAGCCAATCATAAAGAAAATAGTTGCCTTATTAGAATGTTCACCTTCTGACATTGATGGAATAAGCTCTTCCACAACCACATAGAACATTGCACCTGCGGCAAACGCTAACAAATATGGAAGTAATGGTACGATTATGCTAGAAAGCAAAATTGTAATTATGCCCGCAATTGGTTCAACTATCCCCGATAACACGCCATTTATAAAAGCTTTTGTCTTACTTTCGCCATTAGCCTTTAAAGGCATGGAAATAATTGCTCCTTCAGGAAAGTTTTGTATCGCAATGCCAATTGATAAAGATAAAGCTCCAGATAAAGTAATCATTGTCCCACCTTGTATTAATCCAGCATAAAGCACACCAACCGCCATACCTTCTGGAATGTTATGCAATACTACCGCAAGTACCATCATCGTAGTTTTCTTTAGATTAGACTTAGGTCCTTCTACGCTTTCATCAATATGCATATGTGGTGTTATATGATCTAAGAGTAATAAAAACAACATACCTATACAAAAACCAATTGCAGCCGGCACAAATGATAACTTACCTAAAGAAGAAGATTGTTCTAGACTTGGTTCAAGTAAAGAAAAGAAACTGGCCGCTACCATCACACCTGAGGCAAAGCCTGTAAGTACTTTAATAAGTTTTTCATCTAATTCATTTTTAAGAAACAATACACAAGCTGAACCAAGTGTTGTTCCGATAAAGGGAATTAATAATCCTTGTAATATAATAATGTTCATGTCTTAATGATACTTTAATTGTTGTTAAATAGTATTATAGATGCCCATAATAAAACCCTAATAAATATTAGGGCCTTATACTATGAGATTTAAATTAAAAAATTAAGCTACTGTATAGATTCTAACTTCTGGATCTGCACTCCATAATGGTTGAAGACCTACAAATACATCGTTTTTAAACATATCAGAGCTTAAATAAGCTTGTGCATCTTCTTCGCTTACAAAGCCGTGCAATACTTGAACATCTTCATCTCTTACTACCGATACTCCCGACGACTAAAGTCGCGGGGTTCTAGCTTACAACAGCTTCTTTAATTCTACTAGGAATTAACCCTAACTGTTTTCGCCTAGAT
>CAVEWG010000038.1:0-14724 GCA_963619285.1 Oscillospiraceae bacterium
CTTTACTTCAAAGAAGATTTGGCATTGGCTATAATCGTTCAGCTAGAATCATTGATGAACTTGAAAAGAATGGCGTTATTGGTCCTTCTAATGGTTCTAAGCCTAGAGAGGTATATAAGAAAAAAGATGGAGAATAATTTTATCAAGACTAATAAGTATAAGACGATAAATCTATACTTATACTATACTTGCCCTTATGATTTAAAAAGACGTTTGTGCTTTAACATACTTAGTTACTTTATAGGAGACTATTCTTACACTTATCCCACAAAGGAAGCCATGACTTCTATTAAAGATAATTTGTATGGTGCTGATGTATATTGTGGTGCTAAGATTAAGGCTAATCTTTTAACTTTTAATATTAAATATTCTTTTGTGAATCCTAGATTTTTAAACGACATTGAAGAAAAAGAATTCATCGATTTCTTCAAAGAATTTTTATACAATGTTTATTTCTCGGAAGAATTATTAGAAGAATTTAAATTAATCTATAAGGATACAATCAAAAGAAG
The DNA here is from genome assembly GCA_963619285.1 of Oscillospiraceae bacterium. Lineage (GTDB taxonomy): Bacteria > Bacillota_I > Bacilli_A > Erysipelotrichales > Erysipelotrichaceae > Colivicinus. The sequence continues at coordinate 513 of CAVEWG010000038.1, forward strand.
TCTTGATAAACCTAATAACTATGCCAATAATCGTATTAATCAAATAATTGGTTCATATGATAGTTTGTTTGCTGCATATGATATCGACAATATCGATAAGATTGATTCTATTACGCTAGATGATGTAAAGGAAACTTATAAGTATCTATTGAATGAATGTGGTGTTAACACTTATTTGATAGGTGATTACTCAAATGAGCTATACAACTATGTTAAAACACTTGATAAAGGCAATCCTTATCGATTGATTAATAAGAAAATTGATATTAATGAAATAAGTGAAATAGTAGAAGATAAGAATGTATCTCAATCTTCTTTACAGGTTTTATTTAAATCGCCTTATTCAAGAAATGATAAAGAATTCTATGCCTATATGTTAGGCAATGCGGTTTTTGGTATTGTGCCAACATCTTTATTGTTTGATGAAGTAAGAGAAAAACTATCTTTATGTTATTACATATCAGTAGTTGATTATCTAAATGAAGGACTAGTAAAAGTCTATACAGCTATTGAAGGCAAAAATAAAGATTTAGTTCTTGAACAAATCGATATTCAACTTCAAAGAATGGTAAATAAAGACTATGATTCAATCAAGATTGATTTAGCACGTAGTTTAATAATCGATTCCATTACTTCTTTACAAGACAATATAGATGGCTATTGTGCTTACTTATATAGTAATGAAATAAATGGTGTAAGTTGTACTAGAGAAGAATATATCGCTAATTTAAATAGGGTTACTATTGATGATATTTCTGATGTGTTTAAAAAGTATAAACATGTTTTAACTTATATGTTAAATGGAGTTAAAAATGAAAAAGATTCATAATGATTATTTTGACGAAGATATCTATACAGAAAAATTAGACAATGGACTAGATGTTGTGATTTTTCATAAAGAAGGTTTCTTAACAACTTCATGTGCCTTTGGAACTAGTTATGGCGCATTAAATACTGACGAAATCTTAAATGGTAAGGAATATCATTTCAATCCTGGTATTGCACATTTCTTGGAACATAAACTATTTGAAAGCGAAGATAAAAATATCTTTGAGGCTTTTTCTAATATGGGTTGTAATGTTAATGCCTTTACTTCTTATCATGAAACAGTTTATTATTTTTCAACTACTTCAAAAGAAATTGAAAAACCATTAAATTTATTAATGGACTTTGTCCAAAAACTTGATATTACAGTTGAAAACGTTGAAAAAGAAAAAGGCATAATTTGTCAAGAACTTGCCATGTATATGCAAAATCCTGATTCTAGACTTCTACAAGAGGGATATAGAGCTATGTATCATAACTATCCGTTAAAATACGATATAGGTGGCGATGATGAAAGTGTATATGCGATTACTAAAGATGAATTAGAACTATGTTATAAGATCAATTATCATCCCAATAATATGGCTATTGTGGTTGTTTCTTCATTGGATCCGGAATATATTCTTTCTGTCATTAAAGAAAATCAAGCTAATAAATCTTTTTCTAATGAAGAACAAGTTCAAGATATTAAAGTATATGAACCTGATGAGGTTGTTAATAGAGAATATTCATTTGAAATGGATATTAATAAGTCAAAGCATTTATATGCGATAAAGTTAAAACCAGATTTTAAGGATAATGATGATTTAATCTTTAAACAATGGTGTATGACTATTTATTTAAAGGCTTATTTTTCTTCAATCAATAAAGATTATCAAGAGTGGCTAGATAAGGGTTTAATCAATGATTACTTTGGTTTTGAAGTAGACTTTGATAAGAATTATGCTTATTTACTTTTCTATAATGAAAACGATAAAGACAATATTAAAGAACTTGTTGATAATGCCTTAAAGAAAGACTTGTTAAATGATAAAGTATTGACCCAAATTAAAAGAAGAATTATTGGTGATTTCTTCTCGACACTTAACGATATTGAATCTTTTGATACTGGATATATAAGAGATTATGTAAATGGTATTGATTACTTTAGAAGCATTCAAATACTTTTCAACATTTCTTTAGATGATTTAAAGGCCGTATTTAAAAGCTTTGACTACAATAATTATTCACTTATCCACATTACACCCTGTGGAAAGTGAGAAAAATATGGGAAAAACTTGGGAATTTCTTCTTTAATTACCATGGTAAATTATAGACACAGGTAACTAGAAAGGAGGAGAAATGAACGAGTTTAAATTTTACGGTAGCGCTGTAGAAACACCTGAGATGATTGAATCTGATAGAGGAAACAAATATTGTTATATCAAGCTTAATGTTTCTAGAGAGTACAAGAACCAAGATGGAAGCGTTGGCAATGATGATTTCAAAGTCACATGCTTCAAGACACTTGCTGAAGAGGCCGCAAAGAATGTAAAGAAAGGACAAAATATAATTATCAAAGGCCGTCTTCAAGAAAATAATTTCCAAAAAGAAAATGGCGAAATAGTTTATCGACCTGAACTTGTTGGCGAAAGAATTTATTACACGAACTAAAAATCATAACTAACCTAAAAAAGAGTCAATATGCAATTTGACTCTTTTTTGATAAAATTAGGTCATGGCTTTTGATTCATTACAAGATCGTTTAACAAAATCGCTTAAGAATATTGCTGGTAAGGGCAAATTATCTGAGCGTAATATGGAAGATACTTTAAAGGAGATAAGAGTTGCTCTTTTAGAGTCCGATGTTAATTATGCTGTTGTTCAAAACTTTTTAAATTCAATCCGAAAGGAAGTAGAGGGACAAGATGTTTTAAATGCGATTGATCCAGGACAACTATTAGTTAAGATCGTTCATGATGAAATCATCAAATTATTAGGTGATGATGATAACTCAATTCATTATAGTTCTAGTGGCTTAACTACAATCATGGTAGTTGGTTTACAAGGTACTGGTAAGACTACACAAGTTGGTAAGATTGCTAACTTGATGAAAAAAGAAGGCAAGAAAGTATTAATGATTGCTTGTGACGTAGTTAGACCTGCTGCCATTGACCAATTAAAGACACTAGGTGATTCAATTGGAGTAGAAGTATATTCTAAGGGTGTGTTTGTAAATGCCTTAAATACGGCAATTGATGGCCTTAAATACGCAAAGGAAAATAACTTTGATGTCGCATTAATTGATACTGCCGGTAGACTTCAAATTGATGAAGATTTAATGAAGGAATTAGATGATATTAAAGCTATCGCTAATCCTAATGAAATTTTATTAACCGTTGATGCTTTAACTGGCCAAGATATTTGTAATGTAGCCCAAACATTTAATGAAAGACTACAAGTTACGGGTTTAATTGTTACAAAGTTTGATGGTGATGCAAAAGGTGGTTCTGTTTTATCTGTAAAAGCCTTAACTGGTGTTCCAATTAAGTTTACAGGTACTGGTGAAAAGATTAATGATTTAGATATTTTCCATCCAGATAGACTAGCTGATAGAATCCTTGGCATGGGCGATGTTGTCTCACTTGTAGAAAAAGCTCAAGAAGAGTTTGATACTAAACAAGCTGAAGAAATGACAAAGCGAATGCTTGCGGGTAAGATGACTATGGATGATATGCTTGCAACAATTGATCAAACTAAGAAGCTAGGTCCTATTTCTTCTTTAATTGGAATGATTCCTGGCATGTCTGATTTTAAGAATAAAGTTAATGATGATGAAGTTGACAAAAACTTAAAGATCACCAGAGCAGTTATACAATCAATGACTAAAGAAGAAAGAAAAGATCCTAGTTACATGCGTGGTTCTCATAAAAGAAGAGTTGCTAAAGGCTCTGGAACAAGTGTTGATGATGTAAATAGAGTCATCAATCAATTTGAGAGATCTAAGAAGATGATGAAATCTTTAAGTGGTCTAACTAGAGGAATGTTTTAATAAGAGCTCTTGAAAAAGAGCTTTTTAAATGCTTAAAAAATACAGAATAACAACAAAGAACTAGGACAACAATTATTAAAAATACAAGAGTATTGACAATATTTGCAGGTGAACGTATCGATACTAGTAATGCTTCTGATTTTGATGATGATATTTTTGAAACGCTAAGCATCATAGGCTTTAATGCTTTATCTAGTGTTAAAAGATAATTATTTCAGGCTTGATACTTGTTAATAAATTAACCATTGCATAAAAAATATATAGTGCTAAAATAATTCATGTAGATAAATGGATTGTTACTCTTCTTGAGGCATTACCGATTGTATTTGATTTTTGGTATGCTGATAGAAGAGTTTTTATGTTAAGGGGGAGTGAATGCTGGTTATTAAAAAGCTAAACAACAATGCTGCTATATGTTTGGATGACAATGGTAACAAGATTGTAGCTTTTGGTAAAGGCATCGGTTTTCCTAAGGCACCATATGAACTTGAAGATCTTAGCAAACTAAGCAGTACCTTTTATGGTATAGACAACAAGTACATCGGTTTAATTAAAGAACTTGATGAAGATGTAATTAGTGTTTCTTCAACTATTGTTGAATATGCTAAGACTAAGATTTCAAAAGAATTAAATCCTAATCTTGTCTTTACTTTAGCTGATCATATTAAGTTTGCCTTGGATCGTTCCAAGAAAAACATATCAGTTAAATTGCCACTTGATGCTGACTTAAGACTTCATTATGAAACGGAGCTTGAAATCGGCAAAAAGGCTGTCAACTTTATCAATAAGAAGCTAAGTGTTCATTTATTGAAGGAAGAGGCTACTTCTATTGCCTTGCATCTAATTAATGCACAAAACTTTACAAGAGAAGACATTGAAGATGAAAACGAAACTATCAATAATTTAACTTCAATTATTGAAAATGAATTTAATATTTCTATCGATAGAGATGGTTTTAATTACTCACGTTTTTCATCTCATCTTCAATACTTATTAAAAAGACAAAAAGAGAAAGTGAGTATCGAAAGTGAAAACGGAGATATGTTTTTAACTCTTGTTAATAGTTATCCAAGTACTTATAAGTGTGTTGAGAAGATGTCTAATTATTTAAAGAATAATTGTGGCTACATGCTTAGTGAAGAAGAACAACTTTATTTAATTTTGCATGTTAATAGGCTAAAAAACAGGCTTTAAAGATAAAGTGCACGTTATCTTTAGCGATAAGAAAATTAAGGAGAAATTATGGCAAAAAATTATGACAGCCTAGTAAATGGCGTTGTTGATTTAGTGGGTGGTAAAGACAATGTTGAGTTCTTTACTCATTGTGTTACACGTTTAAGATTTAATGTTAAGGATCAATCAAAAGTTGATACTGCATCTATTAAAAAACTTGATGGTGTTTTAGGTGTTCAATGGCAAAATGGACAACTACAAATTATCATTGGACAAGCGGTAGGAGATGTATACAAAAAGATTTGCACAAAATACTCATTTAATGTAGAAAGTTCAATTGAAGAAAATCTTGATAACAAGCCTAAAAAGAAAAAAACAGTAGGCGATGTTTTCTCAGCTATCCTAGATGGCATTTCTGGTTCACTTTCTCCATCTATTCCAGCTTTAATTGGTTGTGGTATGGTACAAGTAATTCTAATTATTTGTGGCTATCTTGGTGTAAGTACTGAAACAGGATTTTATCAATTATTAAATTTCTGTGGGCAAGCAGGTTTCTATTTCTTACCAGTTATTGTTGGCTCTAACGCTGCTAAAAAGTTTGGCGCTAACCAAGGACTAGGTATGGTAGTTGGTGGTATGTTAATGTACTTTACATGTAACTCTCTATCACTTCCTACTACTTTCTTACATATTCCTGTATATCAAGGAAGCTATACTTCAACTATTTTCCCAGTTATCTTATGTGTATGGGTAATGGCTCCAATTGAAAGATTCTTCGCAAAACATTCACCTGAAGTGTTAAGAAGTATCATTGAACCTCTTTGCACACTACTGGTTATGATTCCGCTTTCTTATTGCCTATTAGCTCCAGCAGGTGCATTCCTAGGACAATATGTATCAGCTGCTGTTATTTGGATCTATAACACTTTAGGCTTTGTTGGTGTTGCGATTTTAGCTGCTTTTATGCCTTTCTTAATCATGACAGGTATGCATAGTTCATTTGTTCCTTACTTACTACAAATGTTTGCTGAACATGGTTATGAACCAATTTTCTTTACAGCTCTAGTTATTTCAAATATTAACCAAGGTATCGCATCTTTAGTTGTTGGCTTAAAGTCAAAAGATAAATCAATCAAGTCTACAGGTTTATCATGTGCTGTTACCGCTGTTGTGGGTGGCGTTACAGAACCTGCGATGTATGGCATTTCTTTAAAATATAAAACACCAATGTGGGGCGCAATGATTGGTTCAGCTATTGGTGCAGCATTTGCTGGTATTATGAAAGTATATATCTATGCCTTCGCTGGTGCTAGTAGTATTGTAGCTTTACCATGTTTCATTGGTCCTAATCCTAGTAATTTAATCTATATGATTATTGCGGTTGTGATTGGTGCCGTTGCTACATTTATTGCTACTTGGATTTTGTATAAAGAATAATTATGTCATTTAAAAAAGACTTTTTATGGGGCGGCTCAACTGCTGCTAATCAAGTAGAAGGTGGATACAAAAAAGATGGAAAAGGAGATAGTATTGCGGATCACTTATCTAGTGGAAGTAAGACTTCGCCTAGAATCATCTCTTTAGACGATGATCCAAATCTTTATTTTCCAAATAGGGTCGCATCTGATTTTTATGGACACTATAAAGAAGATATTTCATTAATGAAAGAAATGGGCTTTAAGGCATATCGTATGTCTATTGCCTGGACTAGAATTTATCCAACAGGAGAAGAAGATAAGCCTAATGAGGCTGGTTTAAAGTTTTATGATGAAGTCTTTGATGAATTAAATAAAGCTAATATAAAACCAGTAGTAACTATTTCTCATTATGAAATGCCAATTAACTTAGTTAAGAAATATAACGGTTGGTCAAATAGAAAAGTAATTGATTTATTTATTAAGTATTGTCAAACAATATTTGAAAGATATAAAGGAAAAGTTGAATATTGGCTCACTTTCAATGAAATAAATTGTGGTTGCCTAAAACTAGGCAACTATATGTCTTTAGGTATATTAAATGAAGGTACTTCATCTTTCTTAAATCAAGTCGATAATCCAACTTTAAGATATCAAGGTATGCATAATCAATTCATCGCTTCAAGTAGGGCAGTAAGACTAGCTCACAGCATCGATCCAAATTATAAAGTTGGTTGTATGATTGCTCTAATGCCTACTTATCCTTTGACTTGTAAACCTAAGGATATGCTTAAGTTTCAAAGACAATGGCAAGATATTAACTACTATTGTTCAGATGTAATGGTTAAAGGTGAATATGGCTTTTACGCAAATAGATTGTGGAAAGAACTAGGAATTAGTTTAGATATCACAAATAAAGATTTAGACGAGTTAAAACAAGGAACTGTTGATTTCTATTCATTCTCTTATTATCAAACAAATTGTGTATCAAGTGATGATAATACTTCAATGATTGGCGGCAATTTATTAGCTGGTGTCGCTAATCCATATCTAAAAGCGTCTGATTGGGGTTGGCAAATTGATCCTGATGGACTTAGATATTGTTTAAATGATATTTATGGTCGCTATAATATTCCGCTTATGATTGTTGAAAATGGACTAGGTGCCATTGATAAATTGGAAGACGGTAAGGTACACGATGAATATCGTATCGAATATTTGAAAGAGCATATAAAGGCGATAGGCGAAGCGATAGATGATGGTGTTGATTTGATTGGTTATATGCCTTGGACCGCTATTGATGTTGTATCAGCTTCAACTGGTGAAATGGCTAAGCGTTATGGTTTTATCTATGTTGATACAGATGATAGAGGAAATGGTTCATTTAAGCGTTATAAGAAAGATTCTTTCTATTGGTATAATGAAGTTATCAAATCTAATGGAGGTAATTTATAATGGGTTTATTTAACAAACTTTTAGGTAATCATGAAGATAATAATGTGGTTGCGGTATGTTCTGGTAAACATGTAAAAAATGGTGATATTGCTGATAAAACATTCGCCGATGAATTGCTTGGCAAGACAATTGCGATTGAACCAAGTGATGGCGAAATTGTTTCACCAATCACTGGAACAATTGAAGTACTATTTCCTACAAAACATGCCTTTGCGGTAAGAAGTAAAGATGGAACAGGTTATCTTGTTCATGTTGGTATTGATACTGTTAATTTAAATGGTGAAGGTTTTACTTCTTTAAAGAATCAAGGCGATAAAGTTAAAGCTGGTGAAACTATACTTAAAGTTGATTTAAACAAAGTAAAAGAAAAATGCCCTATTACAACAATGTTAATTGTTTCAGAACCTGTGGATAATAAAACATATGATTTTATTGATTTTGAAACTATTGAAAAAGGACAAGTAATTTCTAAATAAAAAAGAAAAGGAAAGTATATGAAATACGATAAATTATTTACGCCTTTTAAGATTGGCAAGATGGAAGTAAAAAATCGTCTTGTTATGTCACCGATGGGTACTAATAGTGCCTTGAGTAATGGCAGAAAAACAGACAATGAAATAGATTATTTTATTGAAAGAGCTAAAGGCGGCGTTGGTATGATAATTATGGGATGTCAACCACTTAATGAAAAGATTGCCCAAGGTTCAATGGAAGGGTACATGGATAGCTATACTGTTCTTCCTTCTTTAACAAGCGTTTGTGATGGAGTACATAAATATGGTGCTAAGATTGTTTGTCAATTAACGCCAGGAACAGGTAGAAATGCCTTCCCTGATACACTAGGTAATCCACCTATGTCCGCAAGTGAAATTCCTTCATTATTTGATCCAAATATGATGTGTCACGCACTTACTGTTGAAGAAATTCATAAGATGATGGATGATTTCAGGTTTGCGGCATCAGTTGCCATGGATGCTGGTTATGATGCCATTGAAATACACGCTCATGCCGGCTATCTAATTGACCAATTCTTGTCTCCTGTATGGAATAAAAGAACAGATGAATATGGTGGCAGTCCTGAAAAGAATACAAGGTTTGCTAAAGATATATATCATGCCATTAGAGATGTTGTTGGGCCAAATGTCCCTATTTTATTTAGAATCTCTCTAGATCATAGATTCAATGGCGGTAGGGACCTTGAATACAGCATGAAAATCCTAAAAGAACTAGAAGCTGAAGGAATTGATTGTTTTGATGTTGATGCTGGTTGCTACGAAACACTTGACTATATTTTTCCACCTTCATATTTGGGTGAATCTTGTATGTCTTATGTTTGTGAATATGCAAGAAAGGCTGTTAAAACACCTATCTTAAATGCTGGTTCACATAATCCGGATACAGCCTTAGCTTTAATTGAAAGTGGTAATGCTGATTTAGTTTCATTTGGTAGAGCTTTAATTGCGGATCCTCAAATGCCTAAAAAATTACTTCAAGATAGAGCTCAAGATGTTAGACCATGTTTGCGATGCAACGAATTCTGTATCGGTAGAATTTGGAGTAAACATACAAAATTAAGTTGTGCTGTTAACCCAAGTGCCATGGAAGAAGTACGCTTTGCTTTAAAGAAAACTGATAGTCCTAAAAATGTAGTTGTTATAGGTGGTGGACCTGGCGGCATGGAAGCTGCTAGAGTTGCGGCAATTGAAGGACATAAGGTTACATTGCTTGAAAAAGAAAATAAACTTGGTGGAACTATGGATATTATTTCTACTGCTAGTTTTAAGTCTAATATCAAGAAGCTTACAAAGTGGTATATTACCCAGCTTCAAGAATTAAATGTTGATATTAAAGTTAATTATGAAGTTAAAGGCGATGAAGAAATTCTAAAAGATGCTGATGCAATACTAGTATCTGTCGGTTCTCATTCTTTTGTTCCAAACATTCAAGGTATTGATGGTGATAATGTTGTTGATGTTGTTGATTTCCATAAAGATAGTTCACTTCTAAAAGGTGATAATATCGTAATTTGTGGTGGTGGCGCATCAGGACTTGATAGTGCTGTGGAAATGGCTGAAGAATTAGGCAAGAAAGTAACTGTTGTTGAAATGCTTCCAGAAGTGGGTAAAGATGTATTCTTTATCAATTGGATTTCTTTGTTTAATAAATTAAAAGAAAACAACGTTACATTAAAAACTAGTGCCAAAGTTGTTTCAATTGATGCTACAGGTCTAAATGTAGAATGCGATGGTAAATTAGAACATATTGATGCTGATACTGTAGTAACAGCCTTTGGTATGAGACCTAATACTGATCTTTTAGAAAAGATAAAAGAAAAGTATCATACAAAAACTAGAGCTATTGGTGATTGTAATAAGCTTGGTAAAATTGGTGATGCAATTAGAGAAGGCTTCTTTGCTGCGTCTAGTTTAGATTGATGATAAGTGTCAAGTAAAAATACTTGACACTTTGTTCATTTTATGGGAATATAGTTGATGGAAAAAGGAGGAATTTAAGATGGTAAAAATTAGATTAAAGAGAATGGGTGCTAAGAAATCTCCTTTCTATCGTATTGTTGTTTCTGATTCAAGAGATAGAAGAGATGGTAGAGAAATTGAAGTTATCGGTAACTATGATCCAAGACAAAATCCAGCTGTAGTTAATCTTAACGAAGAAAAGACTTTAGCTTGGTTAAATAATGGTGCTCTTCCTACAGATACTGTTCGTAATATCTTATCAAAAGAAGGCATTATGAAGAAGTATGCTGATAGCAAAAAGGCTGGCAAATAATGATCGATCTTGAAAAAGTATTATTAAACATTGTTAAGCCAATTTGTGGTAACAGCGAGGAAGTTATGGTTAAACAAATGGAATCAATCAATGAAAATGAAATTCTATTATATGTTTATGCACCAAGCGGCGATATCGCTAGACTTATTGGTAAACAAGGCATGATGGCTAATTCAATTCGTCAAATGTTACAAGTAGCGTCAAGAATTGAAAATAAGCGTATTTCAATTAAATTTGAAGCACTATAAGGATGAAATAATCATCCTTTTTTTATACAATAAGTTCATGGAATTTGTAGTAATAGGAAAAATTATTAATACCTTTGGCATAAAAGGTGAAGTAAAAGTAGAATCACATACTGACTTTGAAACAGAGCGTTTTAAAACTGATTCTATAGTATATATAGGCGAAAAACATATCCCTTTAACTGTAAAAGGATATAGGATTCATAAAGGCTTTATCATGTTGGCTTTTAAAGAATACGATAATATCAATCAAGTACTTGAATATAAAGATATGTATATCTATAAATCAACAGAAGATATCGTTCCTTTAAAAGAAGGTGAATACTATTTTAAAGACTTAGAAAACTTGGGTGTTTATCTAAGTGATACATGTATTGGCAAATGCCTATATGTAGAAGAAGGCAAGGCTTATAACTTTTTAAGAATAAAAGAAAATAATGGTAAAGAAGTACTTGTACCTAACTTGCCAGTATTTATAGATAGTATTAGTCTTGTTGATAAAAGAATTGTTTTGAAAGATGTGAATGGTCTATTATGAAAATAACGGTACTTACTTTATTTAAGGAACAATTCGATGGCTTTTTAAATACTTCAATAATCAAAAGAATATTAGATAAAAATCTATGTGAAGTAAAAGTTGTTGATATAAGAGATTATTCAATAGATAAACATAGACACGTTGATGATACTCCATATGGTGGTGGGGCCGGTATGCTTATAAGAGTAGATGTCTTAGCTAATGCGATATTAGATAATAAAGGAGAAAATACTCATGTACTTTTAACTTCTCCAAAGGCTAAACCATATACTCAAAAAGATGCCTATCGTTTGTTAGATAAACAAGACATCATGATCGTATGTGGCCACTATGAAGGCGTTGATGATAGAATAAGCGACTATGTTGATGAAAACATATCTATTGGTGATTATGTCTTAACTGGTGGTGAATTAGCGGCTATGGTTGTCATGGACTCTATTATGCGTTTGATTGATGAAGGGATAAGTTCTGATAGTTTAAAAGAAGAATCTTATACTGATGGGCTACTAGAATATCCTCAATACACTAGACCATTTGAATATAATGGCAAAGAAGTTCCCTTTGTCTTAACCAATGGTAATCATAAAGAAATAAGAAGATTTAATCTAAAGGGTGCTTTAAAAGAAACTTATTTATATCGTAGAGATTTATTAGAAAAAAGAGAACTAACTAAAGAAGAAAAAGATCTTCTACAAGAGGTGATTGATGAACTTGAAAAATGATATAAAAGCGTTGTTGTTTGATGTTGATAAAACTCTAGTAGATAGACAAATCAATATGACTCCTTCTTTAAAAGATTCTTTAATCAAACTAAAAGATAAAGGCTATCTATTAGGGATAAATTCGGGCAGACCCGTTTTTTCTAGTTTTAGGGTACTAGAAAAAAATGATGCCTTATCTTTATTTGACTATTTCTATGGATGCAACGGTTTGGAGTTTTATGATACAGAAAATAAAAGAAGCACTTATCTAAAAGAAATAGATGTTTCAACAATTAAACAATTAGATAAGTTGTTTTATGAAGACTATCTAGAATTAGCTTTCTATAAAGATGAAGATAAGATGTGTCTAAATCATGAGATTGGTGATGAAACTAAGCTAATAGATTGGACAAAGGCTCGTTTTGTTAAACCGGTTGTGATGGATTTTGACACAATTGACTATAATATCCCAAAACTAGTTATCTTATTTAAACATGAGTATAGGGAAGTTGTTGAAAAGAAAATAAAGGATATTCATATTGATTCAATCGATATTTTCTTTTCAGGAGATGAATGTTTAGAAGTAGTACCTAAAGGAATTAATAAAGGCAATGCGGTATCTGATTTAGCTAATAAGCTAAATATAGATGTAAAAGCTATTTTAACTTGTGGCGATAGCGAAAATGATATACCAGCTTTGCTTAAAGGTACTGGTGTATATGTAGGAAATAGTGATCCAAATATAGCTTATTCTTGTTCTTTTGAAGAATTAGGCACATTTTTAAGCGATTATTTCAAATTGGCTTGTTGAAAATAATAATTTTATGCTAATATATATAGGCATTGTTGTTCCGCTTTTCGTATGATTATGAGCAGCATTTATAGACATGTTAAAGGAGAAGAAAGATGAATTTAAATTTAGTAAACGAAATCACTAAAGATCAATTAAAGACTGATTTACCTGAGCTTCGTGCTGGTATGACGGTTAGAGTTGATGTAATGATCAAAGAAGGCGACAAGTCACGTATCCAAGCATTCGAGGGTATGGTAATTAAGGTTCAAGGTAGTGGCATTGGCCAAACATTCACTGTTAGAAAGTTATCTAATGGTGTTGGTGTAGAAAGAACTTTCCCAGTTCATTCACCACTTATTGATAAGATCACAGTATTAAGAGTTGGTAAAGTTAGAAGATCTAAACTATACTACTTAAGAGGTAGATCCGGTAAGTCTGCTAGAATTAAAGAAGTTCGTTAATTTAAAAGTCGCTACGGCGACTTTTTTTATATAATGGACACATATGGAAAAATTCAAAGATTTTATTAAAAACTTTTTGCAGATAGTTATTACAGCAGTAGTCATAGTATTTATATGTTTCAAATTCTTATTTATTTCAACAGAAGTAAAAGGAAGTAGCATGTATCCTACTTTACAAGATGGTGATAGAGGCTTTAGCTTTGTGATCACAAGAAACATATCAATTAATCGTTTTGATATTTGTGTTATTGATTCTAATAAAGCTGGTAAGCTTATCGTTAAAAGAATCATTGGCATGCCTAATGAAAAAGTAACATATAAAGACAATAAACTATATATAAATGATGAATATGTTGAAGAAACATTCTTGGGCGATGATGTTTATACCGAAGACTTTGAAGTAGTACTAGGAGAAGATGAATACTTCTGTTTGGGCGATAATCGTAGTGTTTCAAGGGATTCAAGATATTATGGATCATTTAGTAAGTCAGAAATTAAATCAACAGATTTCCTTGCCTACTTCCCATTTAATAGAATTGGTATTAAATGATGAATATAACGGTTTATTTAGGTGCCAGCTATGGCAATAATATATGCTTTTTAAATGCTATAAAAGAACTAGGTACTTGGATTGGTGAAAGTAACAATACTTTAGTCTATGGTGGCTCAAAGAGTGGTTTAATGGGTGAACTGGCTTCTAGTGTACTTAAAGCAGGCGGCAAAGTAATAGGTGTAGAACCTAAGTTCTTTGTTGATGAAGGACTTGTTTATCCAGATATTGATGAATT
>CAVEWG010000039.1:0-14482 GCA_963619285.1 Oscillospiraceae bacterium
AAAGTAACTAACGCAATTAAAATAACAATAAAAGACATAATAGTCCCCCCTTTCAAAATGGTATTATAGCTAATAAATGCTTTTTATTAAAGTTTCATAGTTTGGCATATGTAAACTTAACACTTCATGAAATCTCTTAGAATGATTAGGAATCACAAAATGTAATAGTTCATGCCATAATACAGCTTCTAAGCATTTATCATCAAAATGAATTAGTTTTTCATTGATAGTAATTAGATTCTTCTTTGGATAATTGATGCCCCAAGCTGATTTCATGATTCTAAATTTATATTCAGGTTTTAAATGATAACCATAATCATTAATCACGCTTAAATACTTATCTTGTTTTTGTTCAATTTGATTAAGCAATACTTTCTTACCTTCTTTATAAAATACTTTCAAGGCATTATCGATATCAGGATTACTAGCATAAATCAAAATAGTATCATCCATCACTACTACTCTACTTCTTCCTTGTAGAATATATAGACGATATTTTTTTCCTAGATAATAAATGTAGTCATCAACAATTAGCTTGCTATCTTTATGCTTATCTTCTCTATAAGCTATCCAATTGGCCTTGGATTCGATAAAATCCAATATTTCTTTTTTACTTAACCACTTAGGACAAGTTACCTCAAGTGTGTCTCCCTTTATTCTTAAATAAATATTTTTAATATTTTTTCTAATAACTACTAGTTCAAAATATTTGTCATTAACTTTAATCATACTTTTATAATTATATACGAGGTGTGAATATGAACATAAGTCTTTTAGAACCAATCGGAATAAGTGAACAAGAAATAGAAACACTAAGTAAACCAATCATTGATATGGGACATAACTTTACTTACTACAACAATAAAACTACAGATATAAACGAACTTATCAAAAGAAGTAAGAACCAAGATGTTGTCATGATTGCCAACAACCCCTATCCAAAAGAAGTAATAGAAAGCACAAACAAACTAAAGTTAATTGCGGTAGCTTTTACCGGTATTGATCATGTTGACTATAAATGCGCAAAACAAAAAGGCATAAAAATCATCAATTGTGCAGGTTATTCAAATGAAGCCGTAAGTGAACTTGTAATAGGTTTAACTATTTCTTTATATAGAAAAATTAATGAAGCTAATAAGGCTACAAGAGACAATAAAAACAGTAATGGTTTAATAGGTCAAGAACTAAACGGTAAGACTGTAGGTATTATAGGATGTGGCAATATCGGTACTAAAACCGCTACTTTATTTAAAGCTTTTGGATGCAACATCTTAGGATACAAACATAGTCCAATTAAATGTGATTTTATAAAACAAGTTGAAATAGATGAATTATTAAATAGATCAGATATTATTTCTTTACATCTTCCAAATAATGATGAAACATATCATTTTATTGATGAAGATAAGATTAATAAAATGAAAACAAATTCCATCTTTATTAACTGTGCAAGAGGAAAAATAGTCGATAACAACTATCTTGCGTATGCCTTAAACAATAATAAAATAGCAGGTGCTGCAATAGATGTATACGACATAGAACCACCACTAAATAATGATTATCCATTACTTAATTGTAAGAATGTTATCTTAACACCACATGTTGCCTTTTTAACTAAGGAAGCTATGGTTAAAAGAGCGAATATCGAATTTAATAACGTTATCGAATTCTTAAAGAAACAAAAATAAAAAGCCCTTTCGGACTTAATAATCTAAATGGGGCGATTGATGGGACTCGAACCCACGAATGCCAGAGCCACAATCTGGTGTGTTAACCAACTTCACCACAACCGCCATTGCCTAATTATTCTAACCTTTATAAGAATAAATGTAAAGAAGTTTTTTCATAAAACAAGAGCGGCTATTTGTCGCTCTTGTTTGTTTTATTCTCTTCTAACTTTTTATAATGAACTAAGCCAAAATAACCAATTGTTGAAGTAATAAGTGCTCCAACACAATCAATCATCAAATCATCCATTGTATCAACTAGTGCCATTCTACCAATTAAGTTAGTGCCATCTTCCAATCTAAACTTTTGCATATTAAGTCCAAGTAGCCCATCAAATGAGAATTCATAGATTTCCCAAAGTACGCCTACAGATATTGCGAAACAAAACGCAAATAGCGCGACAAAGAATGGTGATAGTTGTAGCTTAATCGTATCGTTTTTATTAAGCACATTAACCACATCAAAGCCAAGCGAGCCTAGCATACCAGCTGAAAAAGCGTGTAACACGGTATCCCAATGTTCAAAGCGATAATAGAATGATCTAACTTCGCCTAATATTATTGCCGCATATAAGAATATAAAATAGGCAATAACGGTATTGGTTGGAATAGTTAACTTAAAGCGTTTGTTTAAGAAACTAGGCAAGTGTAATACCACAAGACCCAACACGCATTGTAGAAGCATTAATACATAATCGCTTTTTTGACGAGTTAGAGTATTAACATCTTCACTTGGAGCAGTTATTATCATATATACTGAATAGATTATCGAAATGATAAAACCTATTAGTACAAAGTAATATAATTTTTCTGTTTTCTTGATTTTCATGAAACCATTATATCTTAATTAGTTATTATAGATAGAATAATAGACTGCTAATTCATCAACAATTTCCTGTTTTTCATCATCAGTTAAAGTACGCTCAGTCGCATCATGTCCTTCCACTGTGCCAGTATGAAAGTAAACAAGTTCCCCATCTTTAACAAATACTAAAGTAGGTACATAAACTACACCATCTTCATCTAGTTGATCATAGATAAAATTATAGATTGTTTCAAATTCTGGTTCATTGTAGTTACCATCATCATCTTTATATCTTAAATCGTTTTCTTTTGTACCATCCGGTCTAACATTTAAGGCATAGGTCATATTTAATAATTCTTCATCATCTTTTAGGTAATCAGAAACAATAGGACCAAGCTCCTTACACCAAGGACAAGCATCAAAATACATATATAAGACAAATGATTCTTTGTTTTCTAGCTTAGAGACTACCTCAGCTACACTTATTTGATTTTGAGCAATTAAATAAGAAGCTTTATCATCTTCTTCGCATGACTCAATTCCACAAGCAGAAGAAGAATCTTCGCTAGTTGTTTCTTCTTCTTGTTTATTTGAACAACCTGTAAACATAATTATTACAAGCAAGATTAATAATAATTTTTTCATTAATTTTTCTCCTTTATTTTTGCAGGAACACCTACTGCAATATGATCTTTTGGTACATCCTTTAAGACTACCGCATTAGCACCAATTCTTACATTGTTGCCAATGGTGATATCACCAAGCACTTTTGCGCCAGCACCTATTTCAACATTGTTACCAATAGTTGGGTGTCTTTTGCCTTTTTGATTTCCAGTACCGCCAAGTGTTACACCATGAAACATTTTAACATCATCGCCAATAATTGTCGTTTCTCCAATTACCACGCCCATGCCATGGTCTATAAATAATCCTTTTCCAATAGTAGCGCCAGGGTGAATTTCAATACCAGTAAAAAACCTTGTGAGTTGGGATATTAGTCTAGCTAAAAAGTATAAGTGTATCCCGTATAAGAAATGGGCAATCCTATAAAAGAATATCGCATGAATGCTTGGATACAACAATAATATCGATAAAGAATTAGTACTGGCGGGATCACTATTTTTTATATTTTTTACTTGTCTTTTAATATCAGAAAAAATCATATTAATTAAACAAGTCTAGTGATAAATAACGATTACCAGTATCAGGTAAGATAACAACAATATTTTTTCCTGCGTTTTCTTCTCTTTTTGCGAGTTTTAAAGCAGCCACAATTGCAGCACCACTTGAAATGCCTACAAGAACTCCTTCTTTTCTAGCGATTAATTTAGTAGCCGCAAAAGCATCTTCATTTGTAACAGTAATTACTTCATCATAGATATCTGTATTTAAAGTATGAGGAATAAAGCCGGCACCAATGCCTTGAATCTTATGACCACCACTTTTGCCTTCTGTAAGTACTGGAGAAGAAGCTGGTTCTACGCCTACTACTTTGATGTCTTTATTTTGTTCCTTTAGGTATTTACCAACACCAGAAATTGTGCCGCCTGTACCAATACCTGCCACAAAGATATCAACTTTGCCGTCACTGTCTTTATAGATTTCAGGACCAGTTGTTTTATAGTGAGCTAGAGGATTTGCCATATTTTCAAATTGACCAGCGATAATAGAATTTTCAATTTTTTCATGAAGTTCATTAGCTTTTTCAATTGCACCCTTCATACCCTTTGTACCATCTGTTAATACAACTTCAGCGCCATAGGCTTTCATAAGAGCAATTCTTTCTTTTGACATTGTTGATGGCATTGTGATGATTACCTTATAGCCCTTAATAGAAGCAATCATTGATAAGCCAATGCCAGTGTTACCACTTGTTGGTTCAATGATTGTAAATCCTTCCTTAAGGATTCCTTTTTCTTCATAGTCTTCAATGATAGATAGAGCGATTCTGTCTTTAATAGACCCAGCTGGATTCATGTATTCAAGCTTGCCAATGATATGAGCTTTTAAATCATAATCTTTTTCAAGTTTGTTAAATTCAATTAGTGGTGTATTGCCTACAAGTTCTGTTACATTTTGTTTAATATTCATGTTCTACCTCCCGTTAAACAAAAAGGGATTTTCTTATCGAAAACCCCTCAAATTAATAAATTAAAAAGCCGATAAGAAAATTGTTATATTTGCATATACTCCTTGCAACAACAACAATTTCTAAGTTCTAAACTTTTCACGTACTTAATATACCACACTTGTCAAACAATGACACATAAACTATTCATTTGGGCCAATTCTATCAAGTAGTCCACTTTCTTTAAGTCGAGGATAAACAGCTAAATAAATGATACTAGCGATAATTACCGCAAGGATTGCGTTAATAAAAGTAGTCACAAATTTAGCAAGTGCAAGATATGTAATAGCTTTTTCACTATTTCCTAAAATAATTAAATAATATAAATAAGAAAATAGGGGTTCACCAATACAGTTAAACAACATACCAGCACCACTTGATAAGACAACAGCTTTCTTTAAGTCTTTTCCTGATTTAGTGTTAATCTTAAATACTTTATGAGCTACAAGTCCTGTAACTAAACCAATGCCAAGTTTTAGAATAATTGTCTTTGGTGCAACAGTGATATAAACAGGATCTAAGATATCACCTATTCCCATACCAATGGCCCCAGCAATACCACCAGGCAAGCCTCCAAGTAATAAAGCTCCTAAGACACAAAATGTATTGCCTAAATGGAAAGAAGTGTAGCCAACTGGTGTTGGTATCTTAATTTGTAAAAATGTAAACGCAACATAGCACAAAGCAGCCATCAAGGCAGTAATAGATAGTTTTAATACAGCATTCTTTTTCATATATGCCCCCTTAAACAAAAATAGTATATAATCTAGTTGACTATATTAAAATAACCAGATTTAGATAAATTTATATGACCAGATTAAAAAATAAAATTCTTTATTTAGATATCTACAACGAATATGTAAATAAGATAAAAACAAATAAATTAAAGGCTAATGATAAGCTTCCTAGTAAGCGTAATTTAGCTGATAATAAAAATGTTTCTTTAATTACCATTGAAAAAGCTTACGATCAATTACTACAAGAAGGCTATATTTATTCAATTGAAAAGAAAGGCTATTATGTTAATCAAATTGAATTGACTAATTCAAATTTAAAAACAAGTAATAAGCCTAAAGAAGAAAAACAAATTAGCTACAAAATAGATTTTACTAGCACTTCATCAGGAAGTGATGTCTTCCCTTTTTCTACTTGGTCAAAAACAACTAGAAAAGTTATTTCAAATAATTCTGATAAGTTATTACTTCCTTGCAGCTTCAAGGGCGATATAAACTTAAGAAAAGCTATCGCCAAGCATTTAAATAATTATCTAGAAATGGATGTTACTTATAATCAAATAATCGTTTCTTCAGGTTCTGAATCTCTTTATTCTTTATTGATTAATTTATTAGGTAGAAATAAGAAATACGCATTGGAAGATCCTGGGCATAAAAGTATCGCAAATATTTATAAAGAATACGGGATTAACTTTAACTATATAAGATTAGATGATTCAGGTATTAGAATAGATGAACTAAATAAAGTAAAGCCTGATGTGATTCATGTTTCAACCAATCACCACTATCCTACTGGTATTACAATGCCAATTAAGAGAAGATATGAATTATTAAATTACGCAATCAATAATGATTCAATAATCATCGAAGATGATTATGATATTGAATTAAGGCTAAAGGGAAAACCAATATCTCCCCTTTTAAGTTTAGATAATAATCATGTTATATATATGAACACTTTTTCTATTACGCTAGCTCCTTCTTTTAGAATTGCTTATATGATTCTTCCCTGTAATCTTTTAAGACAATACGAAGAAAAGATGAAAAATACTAGCTGTACAGTACCAGTATTAGATCAATTAATTTTGGCTGATTTTATAAATGATGGTTCTTTTGAAAGACTATTGAATCGTAAGAAAAAGAAATATAGAGAAATAAGAGAAACTCTTTTACAAAATCTAAGTACTAACAAAGATATCATAATTAAAGAAGCTGATATGGGTCTTCATTTGCTTATAAAATATCCATATAAAATAAGTGATAAAAAAGTAGAAGAAATCGCCAAAGAAATGAATATTAAAATATATACTTTATCTCATTTCTTAAATAAAGAAAAAGATACTCATACACTTCTTATAAAGTACACAAGTATCGATAGAGATAATCTTAATGAAGCAATAAAGCAATTAAATAAACTATTAAATAAAATCAAGACTATTTAAGATTAAGCTTTTCAATCAAGGCTTCTTGTAGAACGCTAGAAAAGTTAACATTATTTTTAATAGCTACATCATTTAACCACTCAGGAATGCTAAGTGTTTTCTTTATAGCTTTATTCTTATATTTCTTGCCATAAGCTAAAGAATCATATTCAACCACAAGCACTAATCCTTCTTTATTATTTTTAATAACATCAATCACATTTGATGGTTTATTAATAGCTCTATTATAAGTATCTCCATCTTTATCTAGGTGCATGCCTAGGGCTTCTTTAGAATTATTAAAGGCATCCTCTAAATCTTTACCTCTTGAGAAACATCCTTCTAGATCAGGAAATTCAACCCAATATGAACCGTCATCTTCTTCACGAAATATTGCAGGATAGTATACACTTGACATAATAAATCCTCCCGTAGCTATTATACATAATATTACGTATTATTTATCAAATATAATTCGGCCTAGGAACTAAAGTGATTATGTATTACTTTAAAAACTGCGCCTAATAAAAAAGCGTTCCCTTTTAAGAAACGCTTCATTATTAATTTTGTTTATAAACAACTATTTGCTTAGATATTCATCAATTGATTTAGCAGCTAACTTACCAGCACCCATAGCTGAAATAACAGTAGCAGCACCAGTTACCGCATCACCACCAGCGTAGACCTTATCCTTAGTAGTCTTACCGCTATCATCAACGATAATACCACCCTTCTTAGTTACTTCTAGGCCACTTGTAGTAGATTTAATTAATGGATTAGGAGTAGTACCAATTGAAATAACAACAGTATCAACATCTAATTCAAATTCAGAACCAGGAATTTCAACTGGTCTTCTTCTGCCGCTCGCATCAGGTTCACCAAGTTCCATCTTGATACATCTAATGCCAGTAACAAAGTTATTCTTAGGATCACGAGGATCATCAGGATTATGATAACCAAGAATTTCAACTGGATTATTTAATAATCTGAAGTCAATTCCTTCTTCCATTGCGTGTTCAACTTCTTCTTTTCTAGCAGGAAGTTCTTCTAACGAACGTCTATAGATTACATATACTTTTTCAGCACCAAGTCTTAAAGCAGTTCTAGCTGCATCCATGGCAACATTACCACCACCTACGATTGCGACCTTGCCACCTTTCATAATAGGGGTAACAGGATCATCATTGTATGCTTTCATAAGATTAGATCTCGTTAAGAATTCATTAGCTGAATAAACACCATTTAATGATTCACCAGGAATATTCATAAATGAAGGAAGGCCTGCACCAGAACCAATGTATACAGCTTCATATTCATCTAATAATTCGTCAACTGTAATAGACTTACCAATAACAACGTTAGTATCAATTGTTACACCAAGATTAATTAGATTATCAACTTCTTTTTGAACGATTGACTTAGGAAGTCTAAACTCAGGAATACCATATACAAGTACGCCACCTGCAGTATGTAAAGCTTCAAAAATAGTAACCTCGTAGCCCTTCTTAGCTAAATCACCTGCACAAGTTAAACCACTTGGACCAGATCCAACAACTGCTACTTTATGACCATTGCTTACTGGTTTTTCAACTTTATGATCATGTGCTAAATGATAATCAGCAACATATCTTTCAAGTCTACCAATACCTACTGGTTCACCTTTTATACCTCTAACACACTTAGATTCACATTGTGTTTCTTGAGGACAAACTCTGCCACATACAGCTGGTAAAGAAGAAGATAAAGAGATTACATTATACGCACCTTCATAGTCCTTTTCTTTAATCTTAGAAATAAATTCAGGAATATGAATATTAACAGGACAGCCCTCAACACATCTTGGATTTCTACAATTTAAACATCTATCTGCTTCATCAAGAGCGATTTCTTCGCTATAACCTAAAGTAACTTCTTTAAAATTATGACCTCTTTCAATTGGATCTTGAATAGGCATTGGATTCTTTTCTAATTTCATATTAGGCATAAGTTTTAAGCTCCCTTCTTGAACAAGTTACATGCTTCTTCATATTTATGTCTTTCAAAAGTAGAATACATTCTGCCTCTTGACATAGCCTCATCAAAATCAACTTCATAGCCATTGAAATCAGGGCCATCAACACAAGCAAACTTAGTAACTTTCTTACCATCAATATTAAGTGTTAAACGACAACCGCCACACATGCCAGTACCATCAATCATGATTGGGTTCATTGAAACATCAACTGGAACATTAAATTCCTTACAAGTTAAAACAACAAACTTCATCATGATAAGTGGTCCAATAGTAATTACCTTATCAAAGTGTCTGCCATTTTCTAACATTTCCTTTAAAGGAACTGTAACATTACCATGTCTACCATATGAGCCATCATCACTCATAACAATTAGTTCATCACTAGTTTCTTTGAATTCATCTTCAAGAATTAATAAATCCTTGTTTCTAAAACCAATGATACTAGTAACATTACAACCAGCCTTTTTAAGTGCCTTGGCAACCGGTAAGGCAATAGCACAACCTACACCACCGCCAACAACACAAACATCTTTTAATCCTTCAACTTCTGTTGGAACACCAAGAGGACCAACAAAGTCATGTAGCTCTTCACCAACCTTTTTTTGGTCAAGCTCTAAAGTAGTAGCACCTACTATTTGATAAATAATAGTAACAGCACCAGTTTCTGGATTAGAATCCGCAATAGTTAAAGGAATTCTTTCGCCAGTTTCGCTAACTCTTAAGATAATAAATTGACCGGCTTTAGCTTTTCTAGCTACAAATGGTGCCTCTACTGTCATTCTTGAAACAGTAGGATTTAATGAGTCTTTCGCTAAAATCTTATACATCACTTTCTCCTAACGAAGCATTAGCTTCAAATGGCTATTTTAGAAGTGCCAGCTTCCATTAACTTTACTTAGTAAAGTTAACATTTTTTTCACAAATTAATTTTATCATTTAAACACAAAAAGAAAAGTGGAAATCATCCACTCTCTATTAGTTAAGTTCTAATAATATTTCACTTAATAGTTTAAAAGCTTTATCACTAGACTTAGAAACATTTTCCTCAAACATAGAGCCATCACCATCAAAAGTATCTGATATACATTTAATAGATAGACATTTTACTTTATTTAAAAAACATTGAAACATAAACATTAAAATCCCACAATGCCACCGTTCCTCCTTGTTTTTTGATACAAAACTTTAAACAATTTTTCTCCCATAACATAGTAAATAATTGTGCTAGTTAACAAAGCAAATATTTCAAACGCTATAGGCAAAAAACATTCCGTATTGAACAAGATGCTTCTAATGATATCAATTGACCATGTAAAAGGGAAAAATAATCCAAAATATTTAATTGCAGATGGTATATATTTTAAAGGAACTATCACGCCACATATAAATGGGGCGATATTGCCAATGAAAGAAACGATTTGGTCTGTTTCCTTATACGTCATCATAATAGCTATTAAAATTGTTGAAAAACAATAACTAGAAAAGTAAGTAAATAGTATCAATATCAAACTCAATAAAATTTGGAAAAATGAAAAATTGTAAGCCACAATCGGAATTATTACCACAATCAAAATCAGTGATTGAAAAACAGTAGAAATTACGCCATCCAATGTCCAACCTATAATTAAGTCTATTGTTTTCAAAGGCATCATCAAGGTTTCGTTTATTATGCCTTCTTTCATCTGATTTCTCATTTGAAAAACAAAACTCCACAAAACTTCTACACCGCTCCAAATAGTTGTCACGATTAGCAAATAGACTGTATAATCCAAAGTTGTATTAAAACCAAATATTGATATATTTCCATTTTGTACCAAAAACAAAGCGGGCAAAACAGGAACTAAAAGGCTTAACGCCGAGATAACGAAGTTAATCTTATATCTAAATGAAGTTAAAAAATTAATCATAAATAAAGATTTTATCTTTACCATAATTCCAAGTTTCCTTTCGATCTAGCCTTGTTAATTTCCTTTTTTAATAAAACACTTCCTAACACAAAATACGACATAGAAAGAAACAAAAGTATTAAAAATTCATGCTTAAAACTAATCTGTTTTTTATTTAATAGTATTGAATAAGTCAAAGGTATTAAATAAGAAATAAATCTTATTCCAGCGGGATAAGATTTAATATCATTTGTATATCCAGACAAAAATCCAAATAATTGTTGCAAAAAATAATTCAGTTCCTTAACTTTCTTATATTTTAAGACCATCACCGCAAACATTATACTGAAACAAAAAAGTGACAAGCTTAATGCAATCACTTCGACTATAAACAATAAAATTCCATCTATTGTCAAATTTAGGAAGATTTTTGCAAAAGCAAGTGTAAACAAAGTTATAAATATGCAGTCAATCGTATGATACACATATTTACCAAACAAGTAGCCAACAATGCCAATTGGTGAAGCGATTATATTAACAAGCGTTCCTTCAATACATAGCTCACCTATCCCATCTGCAACACCAAATAACAATTGGCACATCCAAATCCACATAATCATATTTTTTAGAATCTCAACCTTAAAACCATAATATTGGGCTATCAGCACATAAGGCGCAATTAAAAAGAAAGGGAAACAATATCTGTTTATTGTCTTCATCTTATATCTCGCGTTCATAAGGAGTTCTTTTTTAATCACCCAAAGCATATAATTTTCCTTTTTTTAATTTATAAATATGTTCTTTGTAGATTATTTTGTCTTGTTGGTGGGTAACACTTATGATTAATTTGTTTTTTTCAATTTCTTCATCTATCAATCGATTCACCAAATTACATCCTTCATCATCTAGGCCACTATATATTTCATCTAGAAAAATAACTTCGGGATTATTTAATATCGCTTTTATAAACATCAATCTTTTTTTCATACCCGTTGAATAAGTTTCTATATATTGACCATTATTATCTAGGCCTATTTTATCTAATAGAAAAGGTATTCTTTCTTTCAATTCACCATTTTTTAAACCATAGATACTTCCTATATATTTTAAATTTTCATAAGCAGTTAGTTTATGATATAAAGTTCTATCACTAGCAAAGGCGAAACCTAACTTCGCTTTTGTTTTGTTGCTAAAAATTTTTGTGTCTTCACCAAGCAATGAAACAGTTCCTATATCTGGCAATATCAAGCCCATCATTGTTTTTAATAAGGTCGATTTGCCACATCCATTTTCACCAGTCAAAATATAATGTCCACTATCTAACTCTAAATCTATATTTTTAAATAAGATTTTATCGCCAAACTTTTTTGAGACATTGTTGAGCACTAATTTTGGTTGTTCCATATTGCGATTTCCCCGTTTTTAGATTGTATTTTTTCAAGCACACCAATAATATCTGAGATAGAGACGGATAAATAATCTTTGTTGCATTCTTTTTTAACTCCATTATTGTATGCATTATACTTACATCCACCATTACAAAGCGACATAAATTCGCATTCATTGCATTCATTGTCACTTTGTTCTAAAAGTTCTACTTGTTTTATGTGGTAGTTCATTGGATTATTAAATAATTCTTCTTTGTTTACAAGCATAAACTCTTTATTACCTAGTCCACTAATACACTTATATAAATCACCATCCGGAGAAATGATCACATCGTTTTCTTTTCTATTTATACATATAGGACTTGGAAGTGGCTGATTTATTTTATAGCCTTTATCTATCAAATAATTCATATATTTGTATATGTTTTTTGAGTACGTAACACTGTCGGTGATGTTATTATTTGTATATTCTGATTTGTTAATCGGATGGCATTCTTGGCCAATATTAAAAGCTACTCTAGCATCTTTTCCGTATACATATTTACTAAATTTATCGCCAACAAAATCAACCATAGCAAGATATTCATTCATATTGTTCTTATCTAAAACAGTATTTATTATTATATCTATATTGGTTTCTTCTAATAATTTTTTAATATTAGCAATTATCCTATCAAATACATCGCTTTTGTCTTTGGATATTCTTCTTGAATTTTGCGTATTTTTGATTCCATCAAGAGTGATTTGAATATGTTTGAAATCATATTTATTAAATAACTCGATAGCTTCTTCATTAATTAGAGTTCCATTGCTAACAATAGTTAACTTATTAAGGTTAAGTTTTCTTCTAACGGCTTCTTCAAGCTCGTCTTTTATAAAACTTATATTTAGCATCGGTTCTCCGCCAAAAAAGCAAATAGATATACATTCAGAGCCAGTAATTTTATATAATTGCTCCCATATGTCTACTCTTTGAACTGGGCTTAGTTCGGTAACGTTTTTAAATGTATTTTGTTGCATGCAATAAACACATCTAAGATTACATTTGTAAGTTAGAGCATCCGTAATCATTAATTCACCATCTGAGTATTTTGATTTATTAATCATATATCTAGACAAATATTTTTGATTATAATCCTTGTCAATATATACACATTCGTTTCTTAAAAAATTAAGAAAATCAGAATCTTTCATTAAATCATCAATGCTTTTATCCTCTTTCATAACTTTAACTAAAGCATCCGTGTACAAGTTATAAAGTACATAACAATCACCTTTATCAATTATTTTAAGCATATTCTAGTTAGGTAAGGCTCATTTTCATGAGCCTGAGTAGATAAAATCAACAACGTTGAGAACCACAAGTACATCCCGGCAAAATGATTTCTCTTTTTGTTGAAATCTTTTTAAATCTATTCACCCTTTATACCTCCTTTGTTAAGATTTTAACATATATTAGTTAATTTATTAACAAATTCAATTAAATAAAAATATACAAGCAATAGTATCAAGTAAAGCTACATATTACATGTATATTTTTTAGATGATTTAATTATGTTTAAGTTTAGTTAAGTTCTAATAATATTTCACTTAATAGTTTAAAAGCTTTGTCACTAGACTTAGAAACATTTTCTTCAAACATAGAGCCATCACCATCAAAAGTATCAGATATACATTTAATAGACAGGCATTTAACTTTATTTAAGAAACATGTTCTTGCTATTGCAGCTATTTCCATATCACATATCGAGCAATTAAGACTTGCTAAATTGATTTTATCTTGTCTATCTTCTACAAATCTTTCACCACTTGCCACTAGACATTCCTTCAAATCAGGCTTAATCTTTTTAGCTAATTCAATTAATTCTTTATCAAGTGGTATTTCTACAGTATCTAAATCACCGTATTGATGTGGCAATACATTTTCAAAACACGAAGTATCAAAATCATGATTGATTGCTCCTTTTACCACAAATAAATCAGATACCTCAATATCTTTTACCAAAGCTCCTGTAACACCATAATTAAGTATTACTTCCACTCCATATTTAGTAATCAAATATTGAGTAGCGCATGCTGCATCAATTTCACCACAACCTGATTTAAGTGCATATACTTCATTGTTATTGATAATAGTTTTATAGATTACTCTATTATCAATTTCAATGGTTTCTACTTTATATTTGCTTTCTAAAAAACTCTTTAATTCACGTTCTATCGCAATAACAATTCCTATTTTCATCTTGCACCTCACGTTTCAATTATAAGTGATAAAATTGATAACGTGTTTGAAAATAAAAAAGAAATATTTAAAGAAGGTTTTAAAGATGGAATTCCGATAGGACTTGGCTACTTTGCGGTATCCTTTTCTCTTGGTGT
>CAVEWG010000040.1:0-13649 GCA_963619285.1 Oscillospiraceae bacterium
CAAACCAAAGATAATTAATTATTAAGTCTATTAACCAAAGTAGTTTTACGATTAATTAGTTCTTTATTGACCGCTTTTAAAAATACATCCTTGTTTCCAATTAAAACAAGCTTATTACGAGCTCTAGATATAGCGGTATATATTAGTTTCTTATAAAGCATGTGGCTTTGGCTTCTATCAAAGATGAAATAAACATGGCTATATTCACTGCCTTGAGCCTTATGTACCGACATAACGTAGGCAAGTGTGATATCGCTTAAATCATTGAAGTTATAGAAAACATCAACACTTCCATATTTAACAAGTAGATTTTTTTCTTCTTCATCTATTTCCTCAAGTATACCAACATCACCATTATAGACATCATCGCTTGGCCTATTTTTAAGTTCTAGTATCTTGTCATTTTCTCTAAAAGTTACCAGTCCTACTTTCTTTTCTTTTAATTCTTTTCTTTTTGGATTAAAAGCGTTTTGTAAAACAACATTTAGATTATCAATGCCATAAGTGCCCTTATACATTGGCGATAATATTTGAAAGCTCTCTAGAGGTTCGAACCCAACATTTATATCTTCTTTAATAATATTTACGATATCATTTTGGTTAACATTTTTAATATCAATAAAGCTAATATCATTTTTATAAGAATCAAAGTCAACTGTATTATTAACTATATCATTAGCCAAAGAAATAATATCACTACCTTGTTTTTGACGATGATTTTCTTTTAAATAAGTAATCTTAAACTTATTAGCTTCAATTAAATCAGCTAAAACATCACCTTGTCTAATAGAAGGAAGTTGTCTATCATCACCAATGATACATATTTTCTTAACATAGCTAGAGGCTCTTAATAAAGACGCAAATAAAGAATTATCAACCATCGAAAACTCATCAATAATTAAACAATCATATAGAATCGGATTATTAATGTTATGAGTAAAAGTATTATCTTCTTTATTCCATCTTAAAAGCGAATGAATAGTCTTAGATTCAACATTTGATACTTCACTTATTCTTTTAGCAGCTCTGCCAGTAGGCGCTACCACAATAATATTTTGATAAACAAAAAATTCTTTAAAAATTTCAACCAAGCACTTAATCAAAGTAGTCTTACCAGAACCTGGGCCACCTATTATTAAAGATAATTTTTCATTAAAGAAAGACTTAATAGCTTCTTTTTGGTAATTATCTAAAGTAATACCATTGGCACTTTCATTGTCTTTAATTGCTTCATTTAGATTTAAATCATCAACGTCTAACTTTTCACCAAAGCTATTTAAATAAGAAGCGATATACTTTTCATCATTATAGTCACTTGTTAAATAATATCTATCTTCTTCTTTTATTAATAATTCTTTTTCTAGGCATCTATTTAAAGTATCTAGGCCATCACTATAATACTTGTTATATTCATTAATAAAGTCTTCTAGATATAAATAGATATCCCCTCTTTTAAAGCTTGTTTCTTTAAATAAATAAACCAAATAAGCTTCTTTAAATTTAAGCTCTTTATTTTCAACTTCTACATTTTTAAAAGAATTAACAATCTTAGAAAAAGAGATACCATAGACATCATAATAAATTTGATATGGATTATCTTTTAAAACAAGTGCAGTATTCTCTTTATAAGCATTCTTTATTCTATTAGCTTCAACAGTTGTAAACCCTGCACTAATTAAAGAAAAAACAATATCATCTTCTTCATCGCCAAAACTAGCTAAACCATTCATAAGTGCCGCTTCTTGTTTAGAAGTTAAGTTTAAATTAGTAATACTACTAGGATCGCTTTTTAAAATCTTTAAAGTATCTTCTTTATAGGTATCATATATTCTTTCAGCACACTTTTTGCCAACGCCTTTAAAAGTAGAACTAGACAAGAATTTAACTACTTCATCTTTTTTAGAAGGCACAAACCTCTTTAAAGAAATCAAACAAAATTGCATACCATATTTTGGGTGTTCATTGAAGTAGCCAGTTAGTGTATATTTGACGTATGGTTCATATTCAAAACTAGGACCTGTAATTGTTATTCTATCGCCATCCAAGCATTCAAAAAAAGAGACCATATAATTGGGCGCCTTATATATAGTTCTTAGAAAAATACCATCAATATCTATTGTTTCCATTATTAAGCACTATATTATCTAAGTATTCATTCATGTCTTTACCATCAATGAATACTTTATCAATTGTTCCCCCACCTAGCATTTCATCACTTAAATAGAATACTGCCTCTTGTCCAGGCGTTACCGCCTTTATTTTATCAGGATAAGTGAGAATAGCTTCGCTGTCTGATATCTTATTAATAAATACTTTATTATCAGCTTGACGATATCTAAACTTACAACCTATTTCAATATTATTAGCAGGTAAATCATTTATCCAATTAATACCGGTTATATAAGCACTATCAGAATAAAGATAATGTTCATTTTTAATAGAAGTTAAATATAAAAGATTTTCTTTAACATTTTTGCCACAACAGAAATAAGGTCCTCTATTACCACCAACACCAAAGCCTTTTCTTTGGCCAATTGTATAGTAATATACACCATTATGAGTTCCAATTACTTCAAGAGTATCGACGTCAATAATCTTCCCTTCTTTCATTGGAATATAGTTTGATAGAAACTTTCTAAAGTCTCTTTCACCTATAAAACAAATCCCTGTTGAATCTTTTTTATGAGCGATATTTAAATTCAGTTCTTCTGCTATTTCACGAACTCTAGGCTTATCGATATCGCCTAATGGAAATAAACATTTATCTAAGGCACTCTTTTTAACTTGAGCCAAGAAATATGATTGATCCTTATTTAAATCATGGGCCTTATAGTATCTTCTAATATCGCCACCAACAGCCTTCATATAGTGACCGGTGGCAATCATATCAAATCCTTGTTCTAAGGCAAAATCTAGAAAACAATCAAACTTAATATATTTATTACACAATATATCAGGATTAGGAGTTCTACCCTTTTTATATTCTTCAACAAAGAATTTAAAGACATTATCCCAATATTCCTTAATATAGTCTTTTCTTAATAGTTTTAAACCCAATGATTCAGCAACCGCTTTTGCATCATTATAGTCTTCTTCTTGGGGGCAAATATCATTATTTAAAGTATTGTTGCCTAAAGTATCGTTATTTAAAGCTGAATCCCAATTACGCATAAAACAACAAGTGACATCATATCCTTGTTTCTTTAATTCATATGCAGCGATGGCGGAATCAACGCCACCTGATAAACCAACTAATACTTTCATTCTTCTTCTCTTAATTTCCCGCAAGTCTCGAAGTGCGGACAAGACTTATCACATACAGCAATTTTTCTAAGTTCACTAGGCACAAAGGCATCTATTTCTTCTTCATCATAGCCTATTTGCATATTCTTATCAGAAATAATAATAGGCCTTCTAAGACAACTTGGGTTATCAACAATGAATTTACATAAATCATCAGTTGATAAATCATCTAAATCAATATTGCAGTCTCTAATAATTTTAGAGCGTTTAGATATCAAATCATCAGTACCATTTTCGGTTCTGCTTAATAAGTATTTGATTTCTTTATCATCTAATAATGTGTTAAAAATATTTTTTTCAATATAAGGGATTTCTCTATCTTTAAGCCATGTCTTAACTTTACGGCATGATGCACAACCATGTGATGTATAAATAACAACCATAGCTCTATTTTAGCTAAATTAAATTAAAACTAAAAGTCATTAAACACTTTTTAGTTCAAAATCATTCAAAAAAGATATATATTAGAGATAGTAATTTATAAAAACATTTTAAAGAGAGATAGTGTTAGGTGAAAACTATTGGTGTCTTATAAATGAACTGGATATCGTAAGCGGCGTTAACGCATTAAGAAGTAATTTGGGTGGCACCACGGATTTATTCGTCCCATGTTAGGTGCTTTTTTTATTTTTTGGAGGAAACTTATGAAAAGAATGTTATCAGGCATTAAGCCTACTGGCCAATTAACTCTTGGCAATTATATAGGAGCACTAAGAAACTTTGTAAAGTATCAAGATGAATATGAGATGATTGTCTTTATAGCTAATCTTCATTGTATTACCGAATATCAAGAACCAGCTCAACTTAGAAAAAATCTAACTGATGCGGTTGCGTTATATTTGGCATGTGGGCTAAATCCAAATAAAGCTACAATCTTTTTACAAACTGATGTTCATGAACACGCAGAACTTGGTTATATCATGGCTTGTAATACTTATTTAGGTGAACTAAATAGAATGACGCAATTCAAAGATAAAACAGCTAAGGGCGAAAAGAATTTAACTGCCGGCCTTTATACTTATCCTTGTTTAATGGCTGCTGATATTCTTTTATATAACGCAAACTATGTTCCAGTTGGCGAGGACCAAAAACAACATGTCGAGCTTACAAGAGATATCGCTAATAGATTTAACAATAAGTATGGTGAAACCTTTGTTGTGCCAGAGCCTGTTATCGCTAAAGTTGGTGCAAGAATCATGTCTTTACAAGACCCTAGTAAGAAGATGTCTAAGTCTGACGAAACAAATAAAGGTTGTATCTATTTATTAGATGATTTAAAGGTAGCACGTAAAAAGATTATGTCAGCTGTTACTGATTCAGTTGGTGTTATCCAACTAGATAAAGAAAATCAACCCGGTCTATATAATCTAATTGAAATCGCTTCATCTTTAACAAATAGAGATATGCAAGATATTGTAGATGAATTTAAGGATCAAGGATATGGCAAACTAAAAGCTTATGTAGCTGATGTGGTATGCAATGAACTTGAACAAATTCAAACAAGATACAATGAAATACTTGCTTCTCATACGCTTGAAAAGGTCCTAGCTGAAGGTGCGCAAAAAGCTAACAAGATAGCTTATCAAACACTAGAAGAAGTTAAGAAAAAAGTTGGTCTAGAAATTAAGTATTAAGCATTTTAAAAGGTTATAGCAAATTCAGTTATAACCTTTTTTAATAATCATTAATTAATATTGAGAGTAGTCAACCCACTCGCCACTCTTATCAGCAATCCAAGAATAAGTACCTACCCTATACCATATGTAGTCAGAAGACTCTTTTACTTCATATACTTCAAATTCGTATGTTTTATGAGCTAACCATATTTTAGTACTTTCAGTAGAATCGCTAACTCTGACATTTAAATTATCAGCACTTACAGTAGCTTTACCAATTGAGTTTGTAACTTCAATTGAAGATATCATCTCAAGCACATCACTATCATCATAACTACTAGTGCCATGGTCGAAATAATTTATATTAAGTGATCGTGCAGTTAAATTAGTATTGGCCGACATCTTAATATCATAATTATAGAAATCTTCGCTTCTAATTTGTGTATAGATAACGCTAAATGGAGCATAATCATTATAGATTACATATGCGTTATAATTACCAATTTGAACATAACCAATATCTTGTTTATATTCAAATAAGCCACCTAAGCCTTCCATTTGGTCTCTGAATGATACTACAAAATAGGGATTTAAATCATCGACGGTACCTTTATAAACTTTAATAACAGGAACATCAATAGATGCTTTATTATCGAAATAAATCCAATCAGACTTTACTGTATCAATGATATAAGTCCAGCCATCTTTAATAGTCATCTTGATATCAGCATATTCAACAACATTTAAATTAGGACTAGTTTTTTCAGTTACGGTAGAAGTCTCGATTGGTTCGCTAGTCGTTGTATCAGTAGTGGATTCATCGCTTCCTGTATCGTTAGATCCTCCGCCACAGCCCGTCAGTAGTACTAATGTACTTAAAAATAAAATTAGTATCTCCCTCATATGTCAGCCCTTTCGTCTTTATTTTAGCATAGAGAAAGTAAACTTTATAAACTTGCATATATAACGGTATACCGTTATAATATAAACATGATAATAAATGAGTTATTAAAACAAGAAAGAATAAGCAGATATAAATTAAGCAAAGAAAGTGGTGTTCCTCAAAGCACAATAGCTGATATTTGTAATGGTAAGACTCCATTGGAAAATTGTTCTATTGGCACTCTTTATAAAATAAGCAAGGCATTAAATGTATCATTAGATTTTTTGATGGAAAGAAACGAAGAAGAAAAATTAGAAGCCGAAAATCACAGAAGTTCTTTCGAAGTATTTAAAAGTAATGTTTGTCACGAAGTGAAAGATATGGGCCAAATAGATTTTATGAAGAAGTTGCTTATAAATAATGATATTCAAAAATATTTTGATAAAGGCTGGCAATTAGAAGCCTTGTATCTTTTAGGCATGTTGGATTATCTTTCAAGAATAAACGATATACCATTATGTTCTAACTATAACAGTTTAAGAAAATATAAATTTGCAGAAACAATATACCCCACTGGTGTTTTATTAATAAGTGAAGTAACTAAAAATAGCAATTATAAAAAACAAGCATTAGAGAAAGCTATACCTGAGTTTTTACGATTTAATATAGTTGAAAGCGAGATTGAAAATGTCGCATGATATTGCATTTACAAACAGCAATATCGATGATTATCTAAAAGCATTAGCTAAAGAATATCGTAAATTAAGCGGTAAGAAAATGCCTGCTGAAATAATCATTGTAGGTGGAGCTTCAACTTTAATTAACTATGGATTTAGAGAAAACACATACGATATTGATGCAATCATACAATCGTCTTCCGCAATGAAAGACGCAATTAATAATGTTTCAAATAGTATGGATTTAAAACCTTCTTGGATAAACTCAGATTTTATTAAGACAAATTCATATTCACCAAAGCTAATCCAATATTCAAGATACTACAAGACTTTTTCTAACATTGTGCAGTTTAGAACGGTTACAGGAGAATATTTAATCGCTATGAAATTAATGTCTGCTAGACAATTTAAAAATGATTTATCAGATATAGTAGGCATAATTAAAGAAAACAAACCAGCAATAGAATTAGAGAATATAAAAAGAGCAAGTGAAGAACTTTATGAAAAATATGAGAACTTGCCTGCTTATTCTAGAAATTTTATAGAAGAATTATATTCTAAACAAGATTTCAAAAACGCTTACGAAGAAACAAGACAAAAAGAAATCAATAATAAAAAACTATTAATGGACTTTGATGATAGCTATCCAAATGTTTTAAATGAAGTCAACGTAGACGATGTGTTAGAAAAACTCAATAAAAAGAAATAGTTAATCTAATGGTTTTTGATAGTAGTTGCCATAGATTGCTTGAGTGTTTTGTACATTGATAAAAGCATGAGGATCAGTATCTAAGACAATCTTAACTACTTCTTTATATTGAAAAGAGTTCACAATTGAATAAAGGATTGTAGTATCTTGTTTAGAATAGAAACCCGTCGCATGAATTTCTGTAATACCATGTCTTACATTGTTTAAGATGGCGTTAGATACTTCTTCTGGCATCTTAGTAATAATAGTAAGTGTCTTATGTGTATAACGCTTATGGAAGTTCTTGATAACTTGCGTTGATGCGAATTGGAAAATGATTGAATATAGACATCTATCCCAACCATATACTAAGCCTGCAATCATTAAGATCATCATGTTAACAAAGAAGATGTAGTTCCAAACATCTTTTTTATACTTTGTCGCAAAGAAAATAGAGATAAAGTCAAAGCCAGCAGTTGAGAAATTAAAAGCCAACGCTAAGCCTATCGCAGTACCGTTAATAATGCCACCAAAGATAGCCATCAATATTTCTTCATTGATGAAAATAATTTGTTTAAAATAGTTTGTTAAGATTGCGACAAAAATGAATTGAATAGTTGAATAAATAGTAAACTTTTTACCAAGTCTGTGATAGACAAAGAAAACAACCACAATATTCAAAGTAAAGTAAATGATTGAATACGAAATATCAATTCCACAAAAGTCATGTAATAAGTCAGAACTAATTCTAGAAATACCAGAAAAGCCACTAGGATAGAGTTTAGCAGGAATTGAGAAGTTGGCAATACCAAAAGAATATATCAAAGCGCTCAATAAAGAAATCGCCAACAACTTTAAATCAAAATATTTTTTAATCATCTATTTCACCTTTTTCTATAGCGCTAAAACGCTTAATAATTTTATTTTCAGTCACAAACATCTTTTCAAAATCAGGAATAATTCTTTCAAAATCTCTTTGAAGAGTTTCACTACGATCCTTCAACCTATTAAATTCTACAGCTAAATCACTTAAAAGATTTTCTATTTCTTTAGCTTTTTCATTTTTCTTTTGGCCTAGATAAATACTTCTAATAGCCGTCAAATAAGCCATAAGCGTAGTAGGCGAAACAATATAGACTTGTTGGTTATAGGCCTTATCGATTAGTTCTGGAAAGTTTCCATAAATCTCAGAGAAGATAGCTTCTGAAGGCACAAACATATAAGCCATAGGAGCAGTTACACCAGCAATTATATATTTACTAGAAATATCATTAATATGTTTTAAGACATCAGCCTTAAATTGATTACGCGCTTTATCTTTATCAGCTTGTGAGTCTTCTTCATACATCTTGCGATAATTTTCAAGTGGAAACTTAGAGTCTATACAAATTAGTCCTAAGGAATCAGAACCAAATACTACCGCATCGGCTCTGGTGCCATTTGGAAGAACATATTGTCTACTATATCTATTTTCATCAATGCCAAAGGCACTTTCTAAAATAGAATAAAGTTCTACTTCGCCAAAGGTACCCCTAGCCTTTTTATCTGATAAAACAGCTTGTAAAGAAGTGATATTATTTTTTAAATCATCTAAAGACTTTTGGTTCTCGTCAATCTTTATTAGTCTTTCATTAATTGAATTAAAAGTAGCATTAGTAATCTCACTTGTTTTTAAGATATTGTTGTTTAATCTATTTTCAATATCTAAAAGTCTATCAGTAGTACTATCTTTTAAAGAAGATATATCACTACTTATTTGTTTAGAAAAGTTTAGAAAATCTTTTGAATGATCGTCTTTTTTACTGTTTTTTAATAAGTAAATAAAAATTGCAAAAACACAACACAATAAAAAGATAATCAAGATATATAAAATAATTAAAGAGTTATCCATTATTCTTCTGTATTCTCACTATATTTCTTTAATAATTCATGATTCCCTTTGATAGTACCACCATATAAATGTGAAGAGAAAATCACACCAAAACCAATACGTAGAGAAATTAGCGTAATTATCACAAGAGTTAATATCGAAAGTGTTTCATTTAAATTTCTAATCATTGTGCAACTTATTATACAACCTAAAAGCTACCTTATTAGGTAAAACTGTCTTTAGTTCATCTAAAGATTGTTCCTTGATGTTGGAAATAGACTTATACTTCTTTAAAAGCTTTAAACGAAGCTTTGGCCCTAAGCCTTCTACATCATCTAATAAAGACTTATAAGTAGACTTCGCTCTTAATTTCTTATGATAAGTAATCGCAAATCTATGTACTTCATCTTGCATATTAGCTAGAAAGAAGAAAACATTACTATTAGGCTTTAAATCAATTTTATTAAAATTAGAATCCATAAGATAAGAAGTATTATGACTATCATCTTTTCCCAGACCACACAAAGTAATAGCTAAACCTAGACTATCTAGAATTTCTTTGCCCGCTTCTATTTGAATACGAGCACCATCAACAATAATTAAATCAGGTCTTTCTAAATCATCTTTTAATACTCTAAAGTATCTACGATACATTACTTCTTTCATGGACTTTAAATCATCAGCACCTTCTTCTAATTTATATAAACGATAATCTTTCTTAGAAGGTCTAAAGTTTTTATAAACTACCATAGCTGCAACCGTATTAGTGCCAGCAGTATGCGAGTTATCAAACAGTTCAATACGCTTGATGTCTTTTTTAAAGATGCGTTTAAACTCACTATCTATTGATTCATAATAAGCGTTCTTAGAAGTAAGAACTTCCTTATTTTGACGTAAAGATTCTTCACAATTACTAAGCGCCCTATCTAGCAATTGTTTTCTTTTACCCTTAGTAACAGAAATAACATTGATGTTGTCTAAACCTTGTAGATAATTTAATAAATTATCTTGCACATATAAAGTCTTAACATTTTGATTGATTTGATAATATTGATAAATATAGCTTGAAACCATGTTTTCAACATCACCTACAAGATAATCTAACATCTTATCGCTACCTAAAAGAATACCATTTCTTATATTTAAACCCGTAATAGCGATCATACCATCAAGTACAGCATAATTAAAGACATCAAAGCTTTCTTTTTCGCCTATTTCAATTACTTGTTTACTAGTAGATACCTTAATGTCATTCATTAAATCTCGATAGGTTTTAGCACTTTCAAAATCAAGCTTACTAGAAGCTTCTTCCATCTTTTCTTTTAGCTGCCTTAAAACATTAGAGGCATCACCCTGCAAGAAAGAAGTGATGTCTTTTTTAGTCTTTAGACATTCATTAACATCATAGTTATTCTTACAATAACCAAGGCATTGTTTAATATGATAATAAAGACATAGTTCATTGCCTAACTTACTACATTTTCTTGTTGGATATAGTTTATTTATCAAATCAACCATATTTCTAGCGGCACCAACATCAGGATAAGGACCAAATAGCTTTCCATTGATTTTACGATTGTGTTTTTTAAGTCTAATTACTTCAACATAAGGAACATCGCCATCTTTTAAGACAATATAGGGATAAGACTTATCATCTTTAAAAACAATATTGTAGTATGGATCATATTTTTTAATTAGATTATATTCAAGAATTAAAGCCTCTTTTTCACTGTTTACGACGATATAATCAAAATCCCTTATATTAGAAACAAGCTTTGTCGTCTTGTAATCATGGGCTCCTCTAAAATAAGAATTAACTCTATTCTTTAATACAATTGCCTTCCCTACATAAATTACCTTACCGTTTTCATCTTTCATAAGATAACAACCAGGTTTTGTAGGAAGTGTTTTTAATTTATCTTTGATATCCATTATTTCTTAAATTTAACGATGGTAACATTTCCTCCACCATCATATATATCGCCATTGGCAAATTCTTTAACAATCTTATTTTTCTTAAGATGAGTTCTGATGCCGTTTCTAAGTTGGCCAGTACCGGCACCATGTATAATTTTTACTTCACTTAATCCTGAGCCATAGGCACTATCTAAATATGGATCAAGTAAATTTAAAGCATCTTCAACTCTTTGGCCTACTAAATTAATTTCTCTTTTTACTCTATCCATTCTTTGTCTTGGCTTATATTCACTTTTTGTTTTCTTCTTAGGAAGCTTAGTAAGATTATCAAGCTTAGTTTTAATAATCATGCCCTTAACATTAACAGATACTCTATTGCCGTCAATAGAGACAATATCACCTACACCATTAGATTCACCAATTCTAACAAAGTCACCTACTTCAAATGTTTCTTCTTTAATAATAGGAACATCTACTTTAAGATTTTCAATTTGCTTAATCACTTGTTTCTTATCGCTTTTTTCATTAATTGAATCAAGCTTTTCATAAGCTTCTTCTTTTATCTTTTCAATAAAGTCATTTAACTCTTTATTGTATTTAGACTTAAGCTCACTTTTTTCCATCTCAAAAGCATCCATCTTTAAAGTAAGTTCATTATTTAAAACTTCATTGTCCGCAATTTGTTTATTTAATTCTTCTTTTAAAGACTCATTATCAGCTATTTCTTTAGATAATCTATCGAGTAATTCTTCTTGTTTACTCTTGTTGGCAATCAAATACTCTCTAGCGTCGCTAATTATTTCTTGATTATCAAAATAACGTGAGGCAATATCAATAGCGTTAGATACGCCTACCGAGTTTTCTAAATACTTATAAGTAGGCTTTAGTTTATCTAAATCGAAGCCAACCGAACTTAAAAGAATCGAATCGTTATTATAGGCAAACTCTTTAATATCATCATAGTGAGTAGTAATCACAAAATAAGCATTTAGCTTAAGTATTTCTTTTAAAATTGATAATGAAATAGCTTGAGCTTCTTTAGGATCAGTACCTGAAATAAGTTCATCAATTAATATTAAAGAATTGCTATTGGCTTTATTTAATATTTCATTGATATTAGAAATATGAGCACTAAAAGTAGATAAAGCATTGGTGATCGATTGATTATCATCAATATCGATATAAACATTCTCATAAAAAGGAATTGATGCGTGGCTTGCCAGCACAGGTATGCCAAGATAAGACATAAGTACGCTTAGTCCAATAAGCTTAAGACCAACGGTTTTACCACCTGTGTTTGTTCCACTTATTACTATTCCTCTATATGGTTCTTTTAAACTATATGTATTTAAAACTACAAGCTTTTCATCAATTAAAGGATGAGCGATTTCTTTTAAATATAGATCATGATTATCACATATTTCCGCTACCGTTCCACCTTTATAAAAGCCGTATTCAGCTTTAGCGAACAAGACATCTAGTTTAATTAAAGAATCAAAGTTTAAGATATATTGGCTAGAAACTCTACCTACAAAATAACTTACTTCTTTTAGGATTCTATTTACTTCTTCTTGTTTATCATTTTCTAGGCTTAATCTTTTATTGTTTAATTCAATAAATTCTTCAGGTTCTACATAGGTAGCTAAGCCTGATGCGCTAGATCCATATTGATAACCCTTGAACTTATTTTTATCAGAGTTTTTCAGCAAAAAAGCTACTCTATCATTTCTAGAAAAAACATTGGTTTCTTGTAAAGAAGCAGCATGCTTACCTATAAAAGAAGCGCTGGCATTACGAATATTGTCGCTGTTTCTATTGATTGATTTAAATATTTCTTTTAATTTAGGACTAGCATCTTCTTTGATATTTCCATTAACATCAACCACTTTATCAATTCTTGAAATTAAAGATTCATCTACAAATAAAGAATCGCCATATCCTTTGATATTGATATCATCATCTATCGAGCTTAATTTATTTTTAATTCTTAAAGTATGGTTAGAAAAAGATAAAACCAAAGCAAGTTCATCACCGCTTAGCGGTATATCTTTACTAGCTTTAGTTAAGATATCTCTAATATCAATTACTCCATCAAAAGAAATATTGAAGTTTTTCTTTAACAAATCATAAGCTTCTTTAGTTTCTTTTAATTTGGCTTTTATAACCAATGGATTAAAAATTACTTGTTCATCTAAAATATATTCCTTAGCTTCTTGAATTGAACAATATTCACTTACTATTTGTTTAATCTTATCTAAATCAATATGATTGAAATTATTCATGGATAATTCCTTGTTCCTCTAGCCATTTTTCAAAGGCCTTACGACTTTCATCGATATCAAAGTCTTTGATTTCATTTTTTATAGAATCAAAATTTATATGGTCCATACTAAACTCTAATACTTTATATGATAAATTATCTACCACTTTTAAGTAAGTGCCATTTTTGATTTCATTACCATTTTTAAAGATTGGTGTATTTAGTAACATACAAAATAAAAGCACAATAATAGTTGCGTTTACAATGCCCATTAAAGCTCCACCTATTCTATTTATAAATCCAAGCAAAGGAATTTTAGATACAGAGGCAAATAATGGCTTGATTATTAAATAAAGAATCTTTAATATTACAAAGACAATAACGATATAGATAAGCATATCTATTAAAGTATTTAGATTTAAAGCTGTATATACA
>CAVEWG010000041.1:0-13285 GCA_963619285.1 Oscillospiraceae bacterium
GATATTAGCTTTTTCATTGCCACTATTGTTGGGTAATCTTTTTCAACAGTTTTACAACATCGTTGATACCGCCATTGTTGGCCAGACTTTAGGAAGTGTAGCGCTTGCAGGGGTTGGCGCGACAACAAGCGTACAATTTTTGGTTATTGGTTTTTGTCAAGGCTTGGCGCAGGGTTTTGCGATTCCTGTTGCCCAAAGATTTGGTGCTAAAGACTATGATAATTTAAAGAAATATGTTTTTAATGGTGCGGTTTTAACGGCTATATTTGCGGTTGTAATTACTTTGTTAACGGTGTTGTTAACACCTGCTATTTTAAATATGCTAAAGGTAAATGCAGAAATATATGATAATGCGTATGCTTATATCGTTGTTATTTTTATTGGTATTCCTTTTACGCTTTTATATAACTATTTAAGCTCTATTTTAAGAGCGATTGGTGATTCTAAAACACCTTTCTATTTTTTGGCTTTTTCAGCTATCTTGAATATTTTCTTGGATTTCTTTTGTATATTATCTCTGCATTGGGGATGTGCAGGTGCTGCTATTGCGACGATATTCTCGCAAGCTGTAAGTGGCATTATGTGCCTTGTTTTAATTAAGTTAAAGTTTGAAATATTACAAGTTAATAAAGAGCTTAAGAAAGTGTCTAAGAATCATTGTTTATCTTTGCTTGGTATGGGTTTACCAATGGGCTTACAATTTTCAATTACCGCTATTGGTTCAATGGTGATGCAATCAGCCAACAATAGTCTTGGTACTGTATATGTTTCTGGTTTTGCTTCTGGGGCAAAGCTAAAACAATTAATGATGTGTCCATTTGATGCCTTTGGTAGTGCTACTTCTACTTTCTTGTCACAAAACTATGGTGCTAGAAAGAGCGATCGTATCATTGAAGGGTTTAAAGATGGACTATGCATTGCTTTAGTATATGGGGTTATAGCTTGTGGCTTGATGTATTTCTTTGGTAGAACTTTAAGTGGCTTGTTCTTGGCGGAAAGCGAAACTTTAGCACTTGATGCTTCTTATAGATACTTAAGAAGAATTGGTTATTTCTATCCAATGCTTGGAACACTTGTTATTTCAAGAATGTCTTTACAAGGACTTGGTTATTCAAATAGAGCGGTGTTTGCGGGCGTTATAGAAATGATTTTAAGAAGTGCTTTTGTCTTAACATTTGTTTCTAAGTTTGGTTTTGATGCGATTACCTTTACTGATCAAGTTGCTTGGTTTGGTGCTATTGTTTATTTGGTTCCGATGTTTATTCACAGTTTCAAGGAAGTTGAAAGAAATATTAGAATAGATAATCAATATATGGAGGCTAAATGATAAAGGCAATCCTGTTTGATATGGATGGAACTTTAGTTGATTCTGAGAACTACTATACTAGTAAGTCTTTTGAATGGCTTAAACAATATAAAAAAGATTCAAATATTAAAGATGTTTATAAGATAGTTGGTTTAAATATGAATGATACCTATAAG
Organism: Oscillospiraceae bacterium; assembly: GCA_963619285.1. Lineage (GTDB taxonomy): Bacteria > Bacillota_I > Bacilli_A > Erysipelotrichales > Erysipelotrichaceae > Colivicinus. Next base: position 1,483 of record CAVEWG010000041.1, read on the forward strand.
ATGATGGCTAGTCTTGCTGGTATTAGTTTTGATGAGTGTAAGACTTCTTATGATAAATATTTCTTATGCCATCCAATTAACTATAATGATTATTTGTTTAGTGATGTTAAAGATACTTTGTATAAGTTAAAAGACAAATATAAGCTATGTGTTTGTACATCTTCAGATAAAAATATGTTAAATAGTTTTATTTCTGATTGTGATTTAAATTTATTTGATTTAACTTTAAGTAGCGATGATGTTTTAAATAGTAAACCAAATCCTGAGGTTTATTTAAAGGCTTTGAATAGGCTAAATATTTCAAGTGATGAAGCTATTGTGGTAGAAGATTCTTATAGTGGTATAAAGGCTGGCAAGAATGCAAATATTTATACAATTGCACGAAATAGTGATCGTTATTTAATCGATCAAAGTGATGCTGACTATATTTTTAATGATATGCATGAAATATTGGAGATATTAGATGAAAAGAATAATTAGATTAATTTCTTATATTTGTTTACATATTATGTTGGCGGTTTTCTTTATAGATAGTAACCAAAATGATAAGTTATATTCTTTTATCTTGGGAATGATTTTTGGATTAATATGTTATTTCCTAAAACCAAGTATTGATATTACAAGAAAGCGTATGATGAATAGAACTTATTATTATTTGTTGTTTGCGTTCTTTTTCTCTTTTACATCTTTTATCTATAAAGTTAAAGTGACTTACGAATGGTTTGATGGCTATGGTTTTAAGATTTGGTTAAATGTGATTTCAATTATTTTAATTTTAAAGACAATGTATGGTTTTATTTGTAAGAATACTGATCAAAAAAGAAATCCAACAAACGACGTAAAGGCTAAGTCCTTATTAAGAAAGAAAGTATGAGTAATTATAAGTTTTTAAGCGAGCATTTAAAAGGTGAAAAAGTACGTTTATTTTTTGTATTTGTTTTTGTTTTTTTGTCTTCAATTATTACTTTACTAACAAGTTTAGTAATCAGCTACACTATTGATTCAATTATTGACAATAAAGAAACTACTAATTTCTTATTAATACAATTAGAAAATTTATTAGGTGGTAAAGCTTATATACAAGGGCATTTATATGTATTGGCGATTACTTTGATTGTGATTGCGTTTTTAAGCGCTTTGTTTATGTTTTTAAGATATTATCATCAAACAATAGTTGCGGAAAATCTAAACCGTAATATTAAGAATCATTTATATACTCATATTGAACATTTGCCTTTTAGTTATCATAAAAGAGTTCAAACAGGTGATTTAGTTCAAAGATGTACTAGTGATGTTGATAAGATTAGAACTTTCTTTTCAGGGCAACTAGAAGAAATAGTCGCAACACTTACAAGTGCTATATTCGCTTTAATTATCATGTTTTCTTTGAATACTAAATTATCAATTATTGTCTTGTTTACTTTTCCGATTATTTTTGGAATATGTTTCTATTTCTTTAAAGTTATTCAGAAACAATTCTTGGCGACTGATGAAAAAGAAGCTGCTTTGACTGTACAAATTGGTGAGGCTTTAAATGGCGTTAGAGTAATTAAAGCTTTTAATAGAGAAAGATATGAGTTGGATAAGTTTTTAAAATCATCAAGTGAATACAAAGACATCGCTAGTAAGATGATTGTTTCTTTAGGCTATAACTGGGGCTTTAGTTATATGGCTTGTATGCTTGGGGTTTTAACGATTGTGCTTGTTGGCATAAATCTTGTTTCAAGTGGTGAGATTACTACTGGTAACTTTTTGGTGTTTATTACTTATGAAACGGTTATTCTAAATCAAATTAGAAACTTGGGTCGTATTTTATCCGACTTTGGTAAGGTTATGATTTCTTGCCATAGATTATCAGAAATCTTAGATGAAAAAGAAGAGAACTTAGATGAGGGTATATGTCCTGATTTAAATGGTGATATCGTTTTTGATCATGTTTACTTCAAATATGATGACGATAATACGCAAATTTTAAAGGATATTAATCTAACAATCAAAAAAGGTGAGACAGTGGCAATTATTGGTCCTACTGGTTCTGGTAAGTCTAGTTTAATTCAATTACTTGATAGGTTATATGATGTTAATAGTGGAGCTATTTATATTAATGGCTACAATATCAATGAAATTTCTAAGGGTTATTTAAGAAAGAATGTTGGCGTTGTTTTACAAGAATCATTTTTGTTTTCTAAGACTATCTATGACAATATAAAGACTTCTAATGAAAATGTTGATTATAAGGCTGTTGAAAAGGCTTGTAAGATTGCTTCTGTTGATGAAGTAATTAAGAGTTTTGATAATGGCTATAAGACAATTGTTGGTGAAAAAGGTGTTACTTTATCAGGCGGGCAGAAACAACGTATTGCGATTGCCCGTACGATTGTGAATAATACGCCGATTTTGGTTTTTGATGATTCTTTAAGCGCTGTTGATGCCAAAACAGATAGCGATATTAGAAAGTCTTTAAAAGTACTAGGTGAGGCTTCAACGATGATTATCATTACCCAAAGAATCGCTAGTGCTAAGGATGCTGATAAGATTGTGGTTATTGAAGATGGTGTGATAACTGACGTTGGCAAACACGATGATCTTGTTAATAAAGATGGTTTATATAAGCGTATTAATGCAATTCAAAATCAAACATATAGGGAGAATTTAAATGTCTGAGCGTTTTCAAGAAAAAGATTTTTCAAATGAGGGTTTAAATCTTTCGATGTGGAAGAAGATTCTTGTTGAATTTAGGCCATATGTTAAATATATTGTTGCCTTAATGGTTTTAAACACCATTATAGCTTTATCTGATGTTTTGCTTCCTATCATGAACAAAAATGCCTTAGATGAGTTTGTTGGTGGAAACAATAATGATAAGATTTTTGGTTTCGCAATAATATATTTATTGATCATTTTAGTAACTACTTTATGTCATGTTGTCTATTTTAGGATTGCGGCAAAAACAGAAAATGGTTTTTCTTATGATTTAAGAGAAAAACTATTTGTTAAGTTACAAAATCTTTCTTTCTCTTATTATGATGTAACACCTAGTGGTTGGCTTATGTCCCGCATGACTTCAGATATTTTTAGATTATCAGAAATATTAACTTGGTCTTTTGCGGAATTGTTCTGGGGCTTACCTTTGATGATATTTACGACCATTGTTATGTTTAGATATAGCGTTAAGCTTACTTTATTGGTGCTTGTTGTTGTACCCATACTTGCCATAGTTGTTTTCTATTTCCAAAAAAGAATTATGCGTAATTATAGGGAAGTGAGAAAGTCTAATTCAATTATCACAAATGCGTTTAATGAAAGCATTAATGGCGCTAAGACCACTAAGACTTTAGTACTTGAGGATAGTAACTATGCTGAGTTTAAAAGGGATACGGATAATTTCTATAATGTTTCTTTTAAGGCTGGCAGATTGTCTAGTATTTTTAGACCACTAGTAAACTTCATTAGCTCTATTTCTTTGGCTTTTATATTGTGGCTTGGTGGTCAAATGGTGTTTGATAATATGTTGAGTTTTGGTGTACTGTATATCTTTATCACTTATTCTCAACAATTCTTTGAGCCTTTAAGAACTATTGCGATTTTATTTCAAGATTTCCAAATGGCTCAAGCTTCAGGAGAACGTATTATTTCTTTACTTGAAAGTGAGATCGATATCAAAGATAGCGATGAAGTGATTGAAAAATATGGCACTATCTTAGATCCTAAGACTGAGAATTACGAAGATATTAAGGGCGATGTGGAATTTAAGCATGTTGACTTTAAGTATAAGAATGGCCAAGAGGTTTTAAAGGATTTTAATCTAAAAGTAGAAGCTGGAAAAACAGTTGCGATAGTTGGGGAAACAGGTGCTGGTAAAAGCACAATTGTTAATTTACTTTGTCGTTTCTATGAACCAAGTGGTGGTGAACTTTTGATTGATGGCGTTGACTATCGTAAGAGATCCTTGGGTTGGCTACACTCTAAGCTCGGTTATGTTTTACAAGCTCCTCATTTATTTGAGGGTACTATTGAAGATAATATTCGTTATGGTAATTTAAATGCCACAAAAGATGAGATTATAGAGGCTGCAAAGCTTGTTAACGCACACGATTTCATTATGTCTTTTAAAGATGGCTATGATACTTTTGTAGGAGAAGGAGGTAGTAGGCTTTCTACTGGTCAAAAACAATTGATTTCTTTCGCAAGAGCCGTGCTTGCTAAGCCTTCGATTTTTATTCTAGATGAGGCCACGGCTTCTATTGATACAGAAACCGAAAAGATTATTCAATTTGGTATTGAAAACATTATGAAGGGCAAGACTTCTTTTGTGATTGCTCATAGATTGAGCACGATTGTTAATGCGGATAGAATACTGGTAATTGATAAGGGCAAGATTATTGAAGATGGCACTCATAAGTCTTTAATGGAAGAAAAGGGTAATTATTATCGTTTGTTTACTAATCAATTTAAAGAGAGCTTGGAGAAAATATAATGTTTTATAAGATGCGTAGATTTAAACAGGAATTAAGCGATGAGGAATGTATCAAAATTCTTAATGAAGAAAAAAGAGGAGTGTTGTCTTTAATTGATGATGATTATCCTTATGGTTTACCTTTAAGTTATCTTTATAAAGATGGCCATATTTATTTCCATGGTGCAATTATAGGACATAAGTTTGATTGTATAAAGAAAAATAATAAAGTATCCTTTTGTGTCATCGATAAAGGTTCGAACACCAATGGAGATTGGGTTCTTCATTTTAATAGCGTTATTTGTTTTGGTGCAATTGAGATCATAAATGATAAAGAAAAGTGTTTAAATATTTGTAGAGAATTAGCTTTAAAGTTTACAAATGATCAAAATTATATTGATGATGAATTGAAAAATGGCATTGATAGAGTTACTTGTTTAGACTTAAAGATTGATCATTTAACAGGGAAGAGGGTAAAGGAATCGTGAAGAAAAATGTTAAGTTAATTATTTGTGCAGTAGTTATTGTTTTGATTGGCGTGTTTGGTTATGTTAAATATTGTGAAGATTATCGTTTAACTAAGGTTTTAGAGTCTAGTCACAATGATTATAGTTTAGTAATAAGCATGGTTGGTGAGCCACTTATGCCATATGGTGAGACTAAGTGTCGTGCCACTTTCTATCAAGATGGTAAGAAGATTAATTCTTATGATTTTTCTTATTTAGATGATGGTGCTAATGCTGAAAAGGATAATTTTAATATTGAGTGGTTTGAGAAATATGCTCATATTATAGTTAACGCAAGTGAAGAAGAAAATAATGTGACAACCTATGATTTCTATTATATTGTTGATTAGTTTTCAATAAATGAAAATTATTTCATAAAAATGTTAATTTATGAAAAATAATTGCTTGAATTAAAAAAATATTGTAGTAAGATTATTTTATAAACGTTAAGGATGAACTAGTAAGTAGATCCCTCATATCAAAGAGAGGCTGTGGTTGCTGAAAACAGTCATATGAAATCTAATGAATTCCTCATCTTATGTTAGACATTGAACTTTGAGTAGATGTGCTCGGTTGTCTCCGTTATAAGACTAGACCATGTTGGTGGTTAAAGAGGTTGATATAGTAATATATTGACGAATAAAGGTGGTAACGCGAAGACTCACTCGTCCTTTGACTGGTGGGTCTTTTTTGTTGGAGGGAATATAAAATGAAAAAAATTATTGCGTTGTTGTTAACGGTATTGATGGTGCTTACTTTAGGCGCTTGTTCATCTAATGATAACGGGGGTTTAAACCCAAGTGGAGAGTCTACTACGGATAAGACTACTTATAAGGTAGGCATCTTACAACTTATGACTCATGGTTCTTTAGATGAAGCAAGAGAGGGCATGAAGGATTATTTAGCTGAACATGGTTATGTTGAAGGCGAAAATGTTGAATATGTTTATCAAAATCCAGAAGGTGATCAATCTAACTTATCAACAATGGCTGATAGTTTGATCAATGATAAGTGTGATGTTATTGTGGCGATTGCTACAAGTCCTGCTCAAGTTTTGATGCAAACAAACATTGATACGCCAATTGTTGGTACAGCTATTACTGATTATGTTGGTTCAGGTTTAGTTGAATCTGATGAACATCCTGGTGGCTATGTTACTGGTGTTAGTGATTATTTCTCAAGTGATAAACAAGTTGAATTAATTCAAGAGTTAGTATCAGGTGTTAAAAAGGTTGGGGTTCTTTATACTTCAAGTGAAACAAATTCTGAGATTCAAGCTAATGAAATGGTAAGTGCACTTGAAAGCGCTGGTATTGAAGCTGTTGTAAAGACTACTCCAGATAAGAACGCAACAAGCGAAACTATTACTGCTTTAGCTAAGGAAGGTGTAGAGGCTATTTATATTCCTACTGATAATAATTTAGCTGCTTCTATGGGTAGTGTGCTTCAATCAGTAGAAGAATATGGACTTCCTGTTGTAGTTGGTGCTACTGCGATGGTTACAGATGGTGGTTTAGCTAATGTTGGCGTTGATTACTACAACATTGGTCAATTAACTGGTGAACTTGTTGTTAAGATTCTAGAAGGTGCTAATCCTGGCGATTTACCAATTGTTTATCAAAGTGAAGGTGCAATTAATTATAATTCAAAGGTAGCTGAAAGAATTGGTTATGAAATTCCTGCTTCTATCATAGAAAAAGGAACTGATTTAGGGGCTGAATAATGTCAATAATTGTTTCAGCTTTATCGCAAGGATTACTTTGGGCGATTCTTGCGATTGGTGTTTATTTATCATATAGATTCTTAAATATATCTGATTTAACAAGTGAAGGCTCATTTACTTTGGGAGCAGCTGTATGTGCTAGCTCAATTGTTAATGGAACAAGCCCTATTGTTTCTACTTTACTTGCGTTGGTTGCGGGTTCTTTAGCGGGGCTTGTTACGGGTATCTTACATACTAAGTTTAAGATGCCAAGTCTTATTGCTGGTATTCTTTCGATGACTGGTTTATATTCAATTAATCTAAGAATCATGGGTAAGGCTAATATTCCACTTACTAATAGTTCTACTTTGCTGACTAATTTAAAAAATTTACTTGGTTTAAGTAGAGATAGGGAAGCAGCTATTTATTTAGGACTTATTGTATGTGTGATTGTTATCACACTACTTGTTTGGTTCTTTAATACAGAATTTGGTTTTTCCGTTGTGGCTACCGGCAATAATGATAAGATGATTAGAGCTAATGGCGTTGATTCTGATAAGACAATTATTGCGGGATTAATGTTGTCAAATGCTTTAATTGCTTTAAGTGGTAGCTTGGTTGCTCAATATAATGGCTACGGCGATGTAACAATGGGCATTGGTGCTATCGTTGTTGGTTTGGCTAGTGTCATAATTGGTGAAGTATTGTTTAAAAATGGTAAGTTTGTAGTTTGCTTAACTGGTGTTATGGTTGGTTCAATCATTTATCGTTTAATTGTAACTTTTGTTGTTAATTCTAATTTTATTTCTGCCAATGATATGAAATTGTTTACAGCGGTTGTTGTTGCGGTTGCGATTATTGTGGCTAATAAAGGGGGTAAAAAAGTTGTTTAAAGTAGAAAACTTATATAAGACTTTTGAGGCTAAAAGTGCTAATGAGATTCATGCGATAAATGGTGTAAATCTTACTATCAATGATGGTGACTTTATTACTGTAATTGGTTCAAATGGTGCTGGTAAATCAACTTTATTAAACTTATTATCAGGTTCAACAATTTGTGATTCAGGCAAGATTTATATCGATGATTTAGATATCACTAAACTTCCTGAATATAAAAGAGCGAAGTATGTTGGCAGAGTCTTCCAAGATCCCCGTGTTGGTACTTGTCCTGATTTATCAATTGTTGAAAATATGTCTATCGCTAAAAGAAGAGGCCAAACTAGAACTTTAAAGCTTGGTATGCGTAAGACTGAAAAAGAAGAATATATCAATGATTTAAAGACTTTAAATCTAGGTCTTGAAGAAAGGCCTAATACTAAAGCTGGTTTATTGTCTGGTGGTCAAAGACAAGCATTGACACTTCTTATGGCTACTTTGGTAAAGCCAAAACTACTTTTATTAGATGAGCATACAGCTGCCCTAGATCCTAAGACTGCTTCGGTAGTTTTAGCTAAGACTGAAGAAATTATTGCCAAGAATAATCTAACGGCTTTTATGGTTACACATAATATGAAAGATGCCTTAAGATATGGCAATCGTATTATTATGATGGACAAGGGTAAAATCGTTTTAGATATAAGTGGCGAAGAAAAGAAAAAACTAACAGTAACCGATTTACTAAAGATGTTTGAGAAAGTAACTGGTAGTGAAATAGTCAATGATAGCGTCTTATTAGCTTAATTTAAGTAAAGATGATTATTAAAAGATAACCTGTTTTGAAAATTCAAGACAGGTTTTTTAATGTTTAAAACGTTATTTAAATTAAAAAAGTCTCACCGGGTTGCGCATTCTTATAAAGACTAAGCGTGGTGAGATCTATTGACTGAATTTTACATTGATTGAGTAAAAAAATCAAGAGTCTTAAAAGACTGTTTTTGTGTAGTTTGCATGCCTTTTGCATTGCTTTTCATTATGGCTCTCGTTTTTATTTTTTATATTTTTTAAATTTAGGGTAGGAATTTTTGATTTTCATGTCAATAAAGAAGTAGGAGGAAAAATTATGAATAACTTAATTGATGTTGATCCAAGTCGCTTAGAAGATACGGCGGCAAGAGTTGAAAGTGCAGATGGTGATTATCAAAGGTTGTTTGCCTCACTATATAGTGAAGTAGATCATCTAGATGGAAATTGGGGAGGTAAAGATAATAAGGCCTTTAGTGGTAAGATTAGGTCTTATGAAGAAGACTTCAGACAGATTTCTTTGATTATGCGCCAATATGCCGAATTTTTAAGAGCGAGCGCAAGAGCGTATAGAGAAACGCAAGATGAATTGGCTAATTGCGCCAATAGATTGAGAGGTAACTAATGGATAATATTCGTATAACTTTGCCTGAAGTCTCAGCTGCTGCAGGTAATATTCGTTCAATTAACGCTAGCATGGATGATATTTTAAATAGTGTAAGTAAATACATGAATGATTTATCTTCTGTTTGGAAGGGTACTACTGGTGAGGAAATTGTTTCTCGTTTCAAGAGATTTTCAAGTAGATTCATGGATGAGAGCGAAACAATTGAAGAGTACGCAAAATATTTAGATTATACTGTTTCATCATATGATTCTTTAGAGTCTTCTTTAAGTGCGAATGCCTCGAATTTTGAATAGAGTTTTTAACTGCCTTATAGTGTTGTGCATATCTCTTACATGCACATCTTGTAAGGCAGTTAAGCCCTACTTAACAAGTGTTTATTTAAATGCTTTGGCGAACAAAAGTGGTATAAGCCAAAGTGACAATATAGATGAATCGATTAGTAATTTAATCGATTTTCAAATATTAGATGAAAATGAAATATATGATGAATATTTAACTTATAATTTTTTAGCTTTGACAATTAATCGTTTAATTGAAAATGATGACACAAGTATAAAGTCTTTAAAAGAAAAAGGCTTAATTAAAAGGATCAAAAAGGGAGATGAATTAGTTGATCAAGAAATTGCTGAAGAAGTAATTGATAAGGCAGTTTCTTTGATAAACAACAAGCTTGTTGATAAAAGACAAGAATTTGAATATAAAGAAGAAATAAAAAATGTTAGTAAATATACACTAGATAATAATTATTTAGTTACTGATGAAATATACCAATTAGGAGATCTAATTTATCTAGAAGATGAAGATGTTTATAAAGTTGTATGTGGTATAAATTATGGTTCATATACTCTTAGAGATGCACAGTTAGATGAAATATTTGAATCGTTTATTATTTCTGATTGTGAAGAAATTGATTTAACTAAGGCATTTGATGTAACAGAAATTGATGATAGCGGCAGTGTATATCTAAATAATGACCGTAATTTATTGGCTTCTTCTGGTACTAAAAGATTTTCTAAAGATGGCTTTAATATTTCATATAAACTAGCTAAAAGCGGTATTAATGCCAGGATTTCTAAAAACATTGATGGCTTAAATTTCTTTTTCGATATTACCGTAAGCAATATAAAACCTTCATATGTTTGGAACTATACTCAAGGTGATGTAAGGAATACTTATTTTAAGATTGACTATAAAACAGTAGAAGAAATAGGTGTATCAGTTGGCAGATATAAAAACTATTATTTAGATTTAAAGAATTTAGATGCTTCTTCTTTTATGAATTTATCTAAATCGATTATTAAAGACAAATCAGATGAAGCAGAAGCCACAATCAGAATATGTCAATTAAAAGTGCCAATAAGTGGTGTACCTACTTTGTATCTAAATGTTGAATTACTCGCAAAGTTCTATGTTTCAGGAAAAGTGGAAATCGTTATTTCCAATGATTCTTCAAAGGGTTTCGAAGTAAGAAATGGGAAACTCAGATTAATTAATGAAAATGATCGTGATGTTAATTTAAAGATTGGTGGTTCTACTTCAAGTGCGATTGGTCTTAACTTTAATATCGAAGCTGTTAAAAAATATTTGATGGATGTAGAAGGCGACTTAGGCATAAAGGCAAAAGTTGGAACTACTATTCATTTATATGATGATGAAGGAAATCATACAACTGAAGAAAGTGATGTGCCTTATTCAATATATGATGAATTATCAAAAGAAAATAATGATGTAAAAGTATGTGGTGATTTATCTTTATACTGGTTGGGCAAGATAAGGTTTAATACTTCTAGAACTTTGTTATATAAGTTTGGGTTATCAAGAGATATTGATATCTTAGATGATAAAAATCAGGTATTTGGTAATAAGAGTCATATTGAGAATTTTGTCTTTGTCGATAAGTGTACACGTAATAATCGTTTAAAGAGAAATAAAACTACTACGAGTGCTATTAGTTCAGATAAGATTCTTCTAAATAAGTATTCTAAAGTAATTAATATTAATCAAAGTTACGCAATTGAGATTAAAGCTTTACCATCAACTTATAAAGAAGAAGACTTAATTTTTGAAAGTAAAGATAGTGGCGTAGCCAGCGTAAGTAATGGAATTGTATATGGAATAAATAAGGGCGCAACCGAAATTATCATTTCAACAAGTGATGGTAAATATAGCGCATCTTTAAATGTTTTAATAAGTGAAGGTGGCTAATGTTTATATTAATACAAGATGGAAAGAAGCTTTTAAGAGTAAAGCTAAATGCTGAGACGATTCCCTACAAGTATAAAGGAATTGAAATCATAAACAAAAAGAATCATTTATATATTTGTCTTCATAGTGGCTATTTCTTTAAGGATAGAGATAAGGTTAGAAGACTGGAAGAAAAGAAATATATTATTGAAGGTAAAGATTTTAATAATGATATTACTTTATATGTTTATAAAGACGAACAAGGATTAGATGAGTATTATTTATATAATAATGAGCCTTTTGTATATCTAAGTTCCGATAAAGGAAACATCATAAATAAAGATGAATATTTTAAGGGCTATTATTTGATGTATAAGGATAAGATGCTCAAAACAAATGCACCAACTTTACTTTTAAATAATAGACAATACAACAATGAGATACTACAAAATGGTGATTTTATATCTTTCTATAATTTTATGTTTTTCTATTATGATGATTATTTATATATGAATAATTTCAAAGTAGAAAACAAAATCAAAAAGAAAGAAATAGTTGAGTCTATTGTTTGTTATAAGAATCAAAAGCCAGTAGTTAAAAATTATCTAAATCAGCCATTAAAGGAAATAGTAAGTGACGAAGTGCTT
>CAVEWG010000042.1:0-13279 GCA_963619285.1 Oscillospiraceae bacterium
AAGTATAATGAATCTATATTTTCTAGTGAGAAAAGTGCTAAAGAATATGTTGATACAGCAATTGCCAAAAATATTCAACATTCACTTAAGCATTATCAAGATGGTGGCCATTTTTTAAATTTATATGAACTTTATGAAAAAGGTGAGCTAACAAATATAATTAATAGAGTTGTAGAAAACATTAATCATAAATTTACTAAAAGCGTAATTGAGGAAACTTTTAAATCTCATGATTTATCTTTAACTGCGGCTAATTTATTAAGAGATAGAAATAAGTCAATTGATATAAAAGAGCACATTAACATTGAATCGATTACAAGGGGTATCAAGGATATGTTGGATATCCTTGATAAGCAAGAACAAAGTATCGAAGTTGATGATCTTGTGCTGAATCAAATAAAAGAGTATCTTATATGCTTAGACTTAATAATGGAAATTGATTTAAACTTTTTACCTGAAAGTAACAAACAGAACAAGATCGTCGTAGTAAGTCAACCTGGTTTACGTTTTAGCCAAGCTGAAACGGTAGTAGAAAATTTATTACTAGACTCTAAGTTTAATGAGTTGCCATTAGAAGATAGAAATTATATCTTGGATAGATTGCTTGGGGAAATAAAGGGGAGAATGATGGAAGAGATTGTCTTATTAGAGACCAAGTTAGCTAAGAAAGATAAAGAGGTATTTAAGTTGCAATTTCCAATTGGTGAATTTGATATGGTTGTCTATGATAAAAAGAAATTAAGTTGTGAGATTTATGAAATTAAGCATAGCGAATCACAAACAAAACAACAATATCGTCATCTAGTTGATAAAGATAAATGCGAATTAACTAAGCAAAGATACGGTAATATCAGCGGAAGATATGTGATATATAGAGGTGAAGACGCTGTAATTGATGGAATACAGTATCTAAATGTAGAGAAATATCTAAAATCACTTTAGTGTTTCTAACGAGTTATTAAAAGCGGGGCAGTTTAACAATATAACAAATGAACTATAAATAATAAGAAAGGTGGCAATCTTGGGTATATACATTAATCCTGGCAATAGTGGTTTTAAAGAAATCAATAATGGTCTTTATGTAGATAAGACACTGTTGATTAATGAAGTTAATCATAGAGTGGGTACCACAAGAAAATTGGTTTGTGTTACTAGACCTCGCCGTTTTGGAAAGTCGTTTGCCGCTAAAATGTTGACTGCTTATTATGACTGTTCTTGCGATTCAAGTTCTTTATTTAATGACAAATTGATTACTTCTTGCGAAAGCTACAAGAAGCACCTTAATAAATATAATGTAATTTATTTAGAAATTACTAGTTTTATATCACAAGCTAGAAGGCAAGGAATTCCTCTTTCGTATGTTCCTAACATGATTGTGGATGCTCTTTCTAGAGAACTTGATTGTTTAGGTGTTTCGTTTGACTCAAATATGGAACTTAAAGAAAAGTTATTAAGCATAGCTGAAGCACATGAAGGAAAGAAATTTATTTTTATCATTGATGAATGGGACGCTATTATTAGGGAAGCGAAAGATGATAATGAAGCGCAAAAAGCTTATCTAGACCTTTTAAGAGAATGGTTTAAGAATGGTACGTTTACACCTAGAGTTGTTGGTGCTGCCTATATGACGGGTATACTTCCTATTAAGAAAGATGGTTCACAATCTGCTATTTCTGATTTCGAAGAATATACGATGATTAAACCATTAGATTTTTCACAATTTGTAGGCTTTACAGAAGATGAAGTGAAAATGTTATGTACTAAGCATAATGTTGATTTTGAAACAATGAAGCTATGGTATGATGGCTATGACTTTAAAAATGTTGGTGCTATTTATAATCCAAATTCGGTTATGAAAGCTATTCGTAACAAAGATTTTGATTCTTATTGGAGCGAGTCTTCGGCTGCTGAAGGATTACTTGATTATATAAGCAAAGACTATAATGGCTTAACTAAGACGATTGCTGAATTAATTGGTGGCATTGATGTTAAGGTTGATACAACGGGCTTCGCTAATGATTTAACCACTTTTAAAGGAAAAGATGATGTTTTAACTTTAATGATACATCTAGGCTATCTTGCCTATGATTATAAAAATGGTGTTGGTAGAATTCCTAATGAAGAAATCAGAAGAGAATTTCAACGTTCAATCCACGAAGTAAAACATGAAAACACTTTAAAACGCTTAAAAGAAAGTGAAGATCTTTTTGCGTATACTATTCAAAAAAATGAAACAAAAGTTAGCGAAGAAATCGAAAAGATACATTCAGAAGAAACGGTTGCTCTTCACTACAATAAAGAAGACAGTTTACGTAGTGTTATTAAATTAGCTTATTATACTTATCGTGACCACTATCTTCAATTTGAAGAATTGCCAGCTGGTGAAGGGTACGCTGATATTGTGTATATTCCTTTACCAGATTGCGATTGGCCGGCTCTTGTTGTTGAACTTAAGTGGAATAAGTCTGCTAAAGGTGCAATTGAGCAAATACTTAATAAGAAGTATCCTGATGTTTTAAAAAATATTGATAGAGACATTTTGCTTGTTGGCATTTCTTATGACAAAAACAAGGATAAGAAACATACTTGTAAGATTGTTGAGTGTGGGAAATAGTTAAGTTTGTGCCTTTATTTATTGGGCGCTTATTAATAATTAGTGTTTCACCAAGTTGGTGAAAGTACATATAAAAGTGAAAGGTAAACAAAAAAGGACTTATGTCCTTTTTTGTTAGCCAAGCATCATCTCATCTGTTACAACACCACCAGCTGTATCAAACTTACTCAATAGATCTTTTACTTCTAGCTTTTTCTTTTCTTCACCTTCAGCCTCAAATATGATTTTGCCATCACACATCATGATTAGCTTATTTCCATATTTAAGTGCATCTTTCATATTATGTGTAACCATAAAAGCAGTAAGATTATTTTCTGTTATTAGCTTATTGGTTAATTCAAGAACTTTATTTGCTGTCTTTGGGTCAAGTGCTGCTGTATGTTCATCAAGTAGAAGTAACTTAGGCTTTTGCATAGTTGCCATAAGAAGAGTTAAAGCTTGTCTTTGGCCACCTGATAATAGTCCCACTTTACTATTTAATCTATCTTCTAGTCCTAGGTTTAATTGCTTAAGAAGCTTTTTATATTCTTCTCTTTCTTGATCACTTATACCAGCTTTAAGAGTTCTTTTTTCACCTCTTCTTTTAGCAAGAGCCATATTTTCTTCAATCCACATAGTAGCTGCAGTGCCGGTCATTGGATCTTGGAATACTCTACCAATATACTTGGCTCTTTTAAAGTCTGGCATATTAGTTAAATCGATATCATCGATAAATATCTTTCCATCATCTATTGGCCAAATACCCGCAATTGCGTTAAGCAGTGTAGACTTACCGGCGCCATTTGAACCTATTACAGTAACAAAGTCACCATCATTAAGTGTTAAAGATACACCATTTAATGCGTGTTTTGCGTTAACTGTACCTGCATTAAATGTTTTATGAATATTTTCTACTTTTAGCATGCTTGTTTTCCTTTCTTACGCTTAGAATTCCAATATGGAATAGCTAAGAATATTGCGACAACTAGAGCAGTTAATAACTTAAGATCATCTGTCGATAAACCAAGTTTTAAGACGAATTGAATTACAGCATAGTAGATAATTGCACCTATTACACAAGCGAACAACTTAAGAGCGAAGTTTTTAAATACTTTAGAGAATATTACTTCACCAATTATTACAGCTGCTAAGCCAATAACGATAGCGCCTCTTCCCATGTTGATATCAGCAAATCCTTGATATTGGGCAAGAAGAGCGCCTGATAAAGTAACAAGGGCATTAGATATAACTAGGCCAATTACTTTAGTTTTATCAGTATTGATGCCTTGAGCTCTTGCCATATTTACATTGGCACCAGTAGCACGAATTGAACAACCAAGTTCAGTACCAAAGAACCAGTATAGTATTGCGATAACAATTATCACAAAGATTAATACTACAAGTATTGGATTTCTTAAAGATAGTTCTCTAACGTATCTTGATGATACGATTAGATTATATTTATCAACACTTACTGGTAGATTTGATTTAGAGAAGCTTGTTGTTCCATATCCCATAATATGTAAGTTAACTGAATATAAAGCAAGTTGGGTTAAGATACCAGCAAGTATAGCAGGTATACCAAACTTAGTAATAAATAAACCAGTTACAAGTCCAGATAACATGCCAACAAGTATTGCGCAAAGAAGTGCTAACCACATTGGCTTGCCATTTACTAACATGATGATGCACATAGCACCACCTGTACAAAGCGAGCCATCAACTGTTAAATCAGCTACATCTAGTATTTTATAGGTTACATATACACCAATTGCCATGATGCCCCATATTAGTCCTTGGGAAATGGCACTTGGCATAGAGTTTAATAGTCCTGTTAAAAAACTCATTTTTTCTCCTTTAAAAAGAGTAAGTTATCTTACTCTTCAATTGCCTCATAATCACTTGGGATTGTTATGCCAAGTTTTTCAGCATTTGTCTTATTGTATTTCTTAGTAAATGTAGGAGCGTATTCAATATCCATTGTTGAAATATCTGCACCATTTAATAAGATATCAGCAGCCATTTCACCAGTCTTGTAGCCAATGTCGTAGTAAGAGATAGTAAGTGTTGCGACACCACATCCAGAACAAATTCCTTCTTCACCAGCGAATACTGGAATTCCTGCAGGAAGTACAACGTTTGCGATTGCTTCAGTATTAGATGCAGCAGTGTTATCAGTTGGAATATAGATTGCGTCAACACCATCACTTACAGCTTTTTCAGTTACAGCTGTAACATCATTTGAATCATTGAATGCGTAGTTAACTGTTTCAACACCTGACTTAGCAAGTTCTTCAGCGATTGTATCAACTTGGTATTGTGAATTTGCTTCAGCTGAACAATATAACAAGCCGATCTTTTTAGCGTCTGGACAAATTTCAAGAATCATTGCAGCTTGTTGATCAAGTGGTGCAAGGTCACTAGTACCTGATACATTAGATGGAATAGATCCACCAAGTACAACATCATATACAGTGATTGATGTTCCAAGTACGGGAATAGAATCAGTTGCAGCGCTTGCAGCTTGTAAAGCAGCTGTAGCGTTTGCCATGATTAGATCAACGCCATCGGCAACAAAGCCACCGACAATTGTTGCACAATTTGCTGATTCACCACTTGCGTTTTGAACATCTACATCGCTGATACCATTATCACTTAAGGCATCTAAGAATCCTTCGGTTGCTAGATCTAGGGCAGGGTGTTGTAAAAGTTGTACAACGCCAATCTTGAATGACTTATCGCTAGTTTGGTTTGAACCCCCGTTGTCAGTAGTGCTATTGTCATCAGTGCTAGATGAACATGCACATAGTGACAATAGACAAGTAATAGCTAATAGAATTGTTAATAATTTTTTCATGTATTTCTCCCTTCAACTTTAATTAGCTTAGGGACAAAAAAATCGTCCCCAATAAGGACGACTGTATCGTGTTACCACCTTAATTTATTATTCTATTACTAGAATAACCTCATAGACCACCAACATGGCCTTTAGCTATAACGGGCTATCCCGCAGTTAAACTGTACTCCATAAACTTTCTAGCTACCCCCACATAATCGTTTTCACCTTCCACGATCTCTCTTGCAATGCCAAAGTGTAATACTTGTTTACTTCAACGTGGTTTTATTGTAAAACTTTTTATTTTTTATTGTCAATAATATTTTCTTACATTTTTTCATAATTATGAAAATATTTTCAAGATATAATTATTATGATGAAAAAGATAACAGTTAGACAAGATAGTACATTACTAGAGTATTTAATCAATGATTTACATATGTCTCGTAGTAATAGTAAAAAAGCTTTAACTAATAAGATAATGGTAAATGATACTTTTACTTCTAAGTTTGATTATCCAATTAAAAAAGGTGATATCTTAACAATTGGACTTACACGCAATAGTGATTTAGACATTATCTATGAAGATGATAATTTTATCGTGATAAATAAACCTGCTGGCTTATTGTCTATTTCAACTGATAAGGTAAAGGATAGAACTGCTTATCACTTAGTGAGGGAATATCTAAAATCAATTGATAAACACAATAAGATATTTGTTTTACATAGACTAGATAAAGATACTAGTGGTGTCCTTGTGTTTTGTAAGAATGAAAAAGTAAGAAATGAACTACAAGAACATTGGAACGATATCGTTACTAAAAGAGGATATTACGCAGTGGCATCTAATTTATTTGATAATAAACAAGATACAATAGTTAACTATATTGCCTACAATAAGTTTAATTTAGGATATGTAACAAGTGATACTAGTAAACAAAAGTGTATTACTACTTATAAAGTAATTAAAGAAAATAATGATTTGTCTTTACTTGATATAGATATTAAAACGGGTAGAAAGAATCAAATAAGAGTTACTTTATCTGATATAGATCATCCAATAGTTGGCGATAAAAACTATGGGGGCGTTAAGGCTAATAGATTATATCTATATGCCTATGAATTAGCTTTTAAGTACAAGAATAAAGAATATATTTTTAAGACTAATATGCCAAGTAGCTTTCAAAGTATACTGAAAAGTAGACTTTAAATGGGTACTTTAAGTGTACTTTAAAAGTAGACTTTAAGTGTACTTTAAAGTATACTAGTACCAAGAGGTAACTACTATGAATCTAGGAATCGAAAATGAATATCAAGAATTTAAAGAGGGTTTAGGCCAATTGGATAAAGGCCTTAAGTCTTTAAGCGCAATGCTTAACAAGCATGGACAAGGAACTGTTTATTTTGGTGTTAAGGATAATGGTGATGTTTGTGGGCTTTCTATCGGTAAGGAAACACTAATGGATATAAGAAATAGAATACGTGATAAGATTGATCCGCGTATTTATGCAGATATTAGCGAATGTAGTGCAGATGATAAGAAGTATATTAAAGTTAGCGCTAGCGGAAGTGATATTCCTTATTGTTTTGATGGCAGATATTATATTAGAAATGTATCAGCCGATGAACAAGCTAGTAATGAAATTCTTAGGAAAATGTTATCTTCATCTGATTCCGATATCATAAGACAAATGTCATCCCCTAAACAAGATTTAACATTTAAAAGTCTATTCGCACTTCTTTCAGCGAATGGCAAGCATCCTAAGGATAGTGAAGAATTTTATGGCAATTATGGTTTGTTAAATAGAGATGGCAAGTTTAATATAAATGCTTATTTGTTGTCTGATAATAACAGTCTTTCGATTAAGGTGGTTGTTTTTGATGGCTTAGATAAAAGCGTTATGTCAAAAAGAACAGACTATGGCAGCAAATGCTTGTTGTTGTCGGTATCGGAAGTGGCTGAATATTTTAATTCGATTAATATAAATAAAATAAATTTTGATGGAATTGTAAGAAAAGAAGAAAGTTTATTTGACTTCGCAAGTTTTAGAGAAGCTTGGATAAATGCGTGTCTTCATAATGATTGGAAAAATGGTATCGCACCTTCGGTATACATGTTTGATGATAGGATTGAAATTGTTTCTTATGGTGGCTTACCTTTCTCTTTATCAAAAGAAGGTTTCTATAGTGGGACAAGCGTTCCTGTAAACAAAAGCTTACTAACTATATTTATGGCGGCTGGCTATGCTGAACAAAGTGGACACGGTATACCTACAATCGTTGATAAATATGGTAAAGATGTATTTTCTTTTAATGATGGCATGGTTAAAGTTAGCATACCTTTGGCATTTGAGAGAGTTGATGTCTTGCAAAGAAAAGAAATGTTACTTAGGAAAAACGGGCTAACAGTAAATCAAAAAGCTGTTTATGAAACACTAGATAATGATGGGCATCTATCTTTAAATGATGTTGCGACTATGACTGGTCTTAGTCCATCGGGTGTTAAGAAAATATGTGAAAAACTACAAGAAGCTGGTCTTGTAAGAAGAGAAGGTTCTAAGAAAGACGGCATCTGGGTTACTAAATAGAATAAAAAAACATCACTACATTTGTAGTGATGTTTAACTTAGAATAAATCTTTTTGATGAGTTGCGTATAAGTATTCATCTATTGTATTGCCGATTCTATCAAGCACTAACTCTTTAGGATCATTTTTAAGTGATCCTTCTCTTACCTTGGTATATTGAATTGGCATAAATTGTGATAATAGATTTAATGGACAACCATCTTTTAAGTTATTTAATAAAGTATCGATTGCGTTTTGAACGGATTTGGTTGCGTAATAATATCTAGATCTATCAGAGAATGAATATTTTCTCTTTAAAGCGATTTCTTCTTCAGTTCCGTGATAGTGCTTTACCCAATGAGAATTGTTTTTAAGCATTTCCTCATCAAGTACATCTCTAAAGTTAGAAAGCTTATTACCATTTACTTTACACACTTCATCTTCAATAAAAGATAGAGCGTATAGTCCTTCTCTTGCAGCAAATGTTAAGCCTGGGCCAACTTTTAGAATTGCGACACCATCTTCAACCATTTCTCTTAATTTAATCTTTGTTTGGTAGTCGGTTGAATGTCCCTCAAATACTAGATCTGGAACTTCTTTGATGGCACCTGATAATTCTCTAGCTTTAGATCTATCGTACTCTGTACAACCTGAGTCTTTTTCTTCTACACCTGGTTGAACTACTATGCCTAGAACTCTTTCCCATACATCTTCAATACCTTCTTTTTTAAATGTTTCTTTAAAAGTGTTCATAGTAGCTTTAAAGTCTTCAACTTTAGTAACTTGTACGCCTTCATCTACCGCAGCTTGTGAGCCACCTGGAATTGGCACTTCTGAACCAACAATATAGATTGGTTCTACGGCATCAGGATTTGTTTCAAGTAATTTTTTATAGGCATTTTCAGCTACTTTTACAAGATGTACACCACGTCTTGCGATTGTTTCATCAGATAATCTAGTATTTGGGTCATCATCTTTTACTTTCATTGAAGTATCAACGTGTATCTTTGTAAAACCAGCACTAACATAGGCATCAATTAATACTTCTGAGTTTTTCATGGCTTCTTCTTCGTTTAAATTGGTCCAAGTAAGAGGTCCTAAGTGATCTCCTCCTAAAAAGATTTTATTTTTGTCAAAGCCTAATTTATCAGCGATTGAATATACATAGTTTTTAAAGTCTAATGGTTTCATACCGGTATAACCACCAAATTGGTCACATTGGTTTGCGGTAGATTCGATTAATACACAGCTATTATCTTCTAGCCCTTTTTTAAGAACTGCTTCAATGACAAATGAATTGGCTGAACAAGCAGAATAGATGCCAACTGCTTTGCCAGATTTTTGAATTTCTACTATTTTAGTTAAAGCGTTTTTCATGTTTTTCCTCCATTTCAATTATAGAAAATCATTTATTTTAATTAAGCTCTATACTAAATTATGCAAAATAAATGATGAAATTGACAAAAAAATCTTGTTTAGTTTTTCTATAATTGAATTGTAAGGAGTATAAAAAATATGATTATACAAAGTAAACAAGTATGGGTTGCGGATCAATTCTTTCCTTTTCAATTAGAAATTGAAGGCGACAAGATTGTAAATTTATATGCCTATGGTACAAAAGAAGTAGATAAGGACTATGGAGAACTTAGAATCGTTCCTGGTTTTATTGATATTCATTGTCATGGTGCTTATACTTTTGATACAAATGATGCTAATCCTGAGGGCCTTAGAAATTGGAGTAAGAAAATAGTTGATGAGGGTGTTACAGCTTTCTTAGCAACAACAATTACTCAATCTGAGGAAGTATTGACAAATGCGGTTAAAAACGTTGCGTATGTTATGGAAGAAGGCTACAAGGGTGCTGAAATATTAGGCATTCACTTTGAGGGTCCATACCTTGATATGAAGTATAAGGGTGCTCAACCTGAACAATATATTGTTAAGCCTACTGTTGAACAATTTAAGAAGTATCAAGAGGCCGCAAAGGGTCATATTAAATACATCACAATGGCAACTGAGCAAGATGATGATTTTGCGCTTACAAGATATTGTACAGAAAATGGTGTTGTTGTTTCTATTGGTCATTCTGCTGCCACATATGAGCAAGCGGTTGAGGCATATGCCCATGGTGCTAAGTCTATGACTCATGTTTATAATGGCATGACACCATTTAATCATCGAGCTAATGGACTAGTTGGGGCAGCTTATAGAATTAGGACAATGTATGGTGAAATCATTTGTGATGGTAATCATTCTACTTATGCAGCACTAAATAATTATTTCATGTCTAAGGGGCCTGATTATTCAATTATGATTTCTGACGCTTTGATGGCTAAGGGAACTCCTATTGGTTCAAAGCATATCTTTGGCGGTAATGAGATTGTAATATATCCTGATGGTTCAGCTCATTTAACAGCTACTGGTGGTTTAGCTGGTTCTACTTTAAATATTAATAAGGGTCTTAGAATCTTAGTTGAGAAAGCTTTAGTGCCATTTAATTACGCAATTAATTCTTGTACTATTAATCCTGCAAGGTGTTTAGGAATTGATGATAGAAAAGGTTCTTTAACTGTTGGAAAAGACGCAGACATTGTTGTGTTAAATGATGATTATTCTGTGGCTCAAACTTATTGTAAGGGTGTAGCACAATTATAATTATTCTTGATTGACATACATATAGTAAAGTTGGTAGTGTTTGGTTTGATCTACCAACTTTTTTAATTCTTCGGTAAACAAATCAAAATACAACGAAAAAAATATATCTTTCTTGTTTAAGAATGTACATATATATCTTTCTTGTTTTTCTAACGACTCATTACTGTACTTCAGTTTATAGTAGGTAAATATGTTTTTTGCCATAATAAGTTTCATGTCATTATAGTCTTTGTTGATAATTTTTAAGATTGCATTCGCTTTACCAATCATTTCGGCGGATTTGAATAATAGACAGTAATTTAGTCCTAGTAAAGCAGCATCTTTATTTCTAACTTCTAATAAATTAGAATATGCTTTTTCATATTCTTTAAGATGATAATTTACAATTCCAAGCCTGATGATATTGTCCAAATAAATATTTTCTGGAATATATTCATTAATATTATTGATGTTTATAATTTCTAAAAGATGCTTCTTAGCATTATTGTAGTCTTTAAGATTTAACTCACAAAACGCAAGATCAGATGTTGTTGAAAAATAATAAACTTTATTATTTTGACAAGTTTCTTTTAGATTATCATAGATAGCTTTACTAGAATTATAGAATTCTAATAAATTATCTTCGAATAAAAAGACAATTCTTTCAAAATAAAAAACAGTTGTGAAATTAACTTTAATATATTTGGCTGTATAATTCAAATTTTCTTGAGTATTTCCTGTCTTAAAGCTCGCTCTGGTTTTATAAAGATAATAGTATGTAATCAACTTTATGTTCTTGTTGTCTATATCATTTAATATGTCATCAAATAGCGTTAATTTATCTTGATCAAAATCATATGTGTTATATAAATAAATGTTTAATACATCAATCATTAATTTTGATATTTCCGAAGCAAATATATATTCTTTGTTTGTTTTATTAAAATTAAGTAATTTATCGTGCAATTGCTCTAGTGTGGTTATCTTTGAACCATTTTTAATCAAGTCTAATATTGATGACGAAAATGAATCCAGCTCGTTATATAAACTTTTGTTATCACAATAGTGCAATCCAAAAAGATGACAATAAGCATCAATGTTACGCGGGCTAGAGATACACTCATAGTTTTCTATTCTTTTAATCGTACTTAAAGATAATTCTTTTCCAAAATCTTTTGATATGCCATTAATATTTTCCCTAGTGTACTTACTTCTTTTTCGATAGTGTTTTAAAATCGCTCCAATAAGTTTTGATTCATTCATCAAAAACATATTAACATCTTATGAAATAGATTAACAAATACAGTTTTTTGTATGTGAATAAAATTATTTAGAATCATATGTATAAGAATTATTTTGATGGTTTTTATTCATTTTCATTAAGTTTAGATTTACTTTTATAGGTTTGTTTGAAACCATAAAACTATAGATAAGACATTATTAGCCACCGAGAAGATTGTTGTGAATTTCATGTTTGAAAGGAGGTATCTACCAATGGTTTATTAAAATACGATATATGTTTAGCCATCATATATCAAAACCACTAATGGCTTTAAAAAGAGGAAAAATATGAATAAAAAAATAATAAAAACTTTAATATTGTGCTTGACTATTATGCCTATGCTTATAGTTAATAATTCTAATGTTTTTGCTGATGAAGAAAATGCATGCGCTTTGTCTTATTATCCTATACCAGATGAAGGCGAGGTAATTTTGCTTGAAGATAACAGCACATATATTGAAACAGTAGGCGCAGTATCTAGTGCAAGCGTTAATAAGACTTATTCAGTTAGAATCCAAGATTCAAGTGGCTCTTGTGTAAGTAGCGCCAAGGTCACTGTAAAAGGAAGCTATACATATGACAAAACTAGTAATAATGTTCTATCTTCCGATTTAAGCGCTTCTTTTACAAGCGTTCCATCACTTTGGAGTGCCTCAATTCAGTCTCAATGGTCTAATATATCAGGAACTAGTTTATCTTATTATATTTACTACAAGTCTAAAGTGGATGACCCTTTATCTTGTATGGTTGGTGGTGGCTATTGGTATAGCGGCCAAACTTTTTCAATTAGATAATTATGAAAAACAATAAATGGATTATAGTAACTAATAAATTAACTTATTTATTATTACTAACAGTTCCTGTAGGCATCATAAAGATAATTGCTTATGATTTAAAGAAAGATAATGTAGCTTTAAATATTTTTGTTTCAATTTTAATAATTCTTATTGGAATATATTTATTTATTAGATTTAATACTTATTCACATTGGTATAATCCTAATCATCCAAAGCCTAGTGATAAACGTTAAATTTTACTTTTGATTTAATTGTTGAGATAATATTGTCAAAGGAGGTATACCAATGGGTAATTTTGATTATTTAAATTAACCAAAGGGAGGAAAAGATATGAAAAATAAAAGTTGGATTATTGTTACTAATAAGTTAACTTACTTATTACTACTAGCTATTCCTTGCGGCATCATTAAGATTTTCGCTTATGATGTTAAACAAGCTGATTCTATTAGTCAAATTTTTGTATCAATATTGATTATGCTTATTGGTGTATATCTGTTTATTAGATTTAATACCTATTCACATTGGTACAATCCAAATCATCCTAAACCAGATAATAATTAATTAGGATATA
>CAVEWG010000043.1:0-13213 GCA_963619285.1 Oscillospiraceae bacterium
AATATGTCTACTCCATGTAGTAATATTTTCATTAATGATTAGAAAGTTGGTTAATTCCAACTTTTTATATTCCCACATTTTATTTGATTAATGAGTTAGTGAAGAATAACTATTGTGCATTCCTTCTATTAATATCTTCTTGCATATTTAAAAAGTAATAATCTGATACATTAAATATCTTAGCCAATGATAATGATATCTCTGGAGTTATCTTGTTATTTAAGATATCTCTAACTTGTTCTTTTGATATATATGAAGACAAATCATCTAATGTTAAGTTCATAGGTTCAATGAATTCTTTTTGTAGTATTTCACTTATTGTTGGTGTACTAATGCTTTTCATGTCTCTATTTTATCATATTAGTTATGTGTAGACTGTTCTTATATAAAATACAAGTGTTTTTGTGCAATATACAAAAGTATTGTGAAAATATTTTCACAATACTTGAAAAAATTTATCATTTTTTATTGACACACATTTTCATAGTGCATAAAATAACATCATTGAAAAGGGAGGGAATGTAAATGAAAAAGTTATTTACATTACTTCTTGCTCTATTACTGCTAGTAGGTTGTAGTGGTTCTAAGCAAGAAGATGGTTCAGATGAATCAACTGATGGTGGTTCATCTACAAGCGATAAAACTGTAACCGTTGTTTCTTCATTGGATGTAATTTCAATGGATACTGCAGTCGCAACAGATGGTACATCATTTATTGCACAAACAATGTGTCTTGCAGGTTTAATGGAACTAGATGAAAATCAAAATCCAATTCCAGATTTAGCTGAAAGCTATACAGTTAGTGATGATGGTCTAGTTTATACTTTCAAGATTCGTGATGATGCTAATTGGTCAAATGGTGATCCAGTTACAGCTGCTGACTTTGTATATGGTTGGCAAAGAGTTGTAGATCCAGAAATCGCAAGTGAATATAACTGGATGATGGAAACTGCAAATATCGTAAATGGTAATTGCTACGATGCAGATAGTGGATTAACAAAAGAAGATTTAGGTGTTAAGGCTCTTGATGAAAAGACTCTAGAAGTTACTTTGAGTAAGCCTACTGGTTTCTTCTTAAGCTTAATGGCTTTCCCAGTATTCTTCCCAGCAAATCAAGCATTTGTTGAAAGCTGTGGTGACCAATATGCTTTATCTGTTGATAACATTCTAAGTTGTGGTCCTTACACATTCTCTGCATGGACTGCTGGTTATTCTTATGAATTTGATTTAAATGAAGGTTATTGGGATTATGACAACTATGTTGCAGCTAATGGTGCTGAAAAGGTTGTATTCCGTGTAATCGCTGATACACAAACTTCATTGCTTGAATATGAAAGTGGTAACCTACAAACAGTTATCTTATCTGGTGAACAAGTAAATGCTAATAAGGATGCTGAAGGTTATACTTCTAAGTTAACTGGTTACTTATACTACTTACTATTAAATATCAACAATAGTGATAGTGAAGATCTTCAAAACTTAAATATTAGACAAGCTCTAAGCTATGCATTAGATAGAGAAACTATCGCTGCTGCATTAAATGATGGTTCTGTTGCTGCTGAAGGTATCGTACCATTCGCTCTAGCTGGTAATCCAGAAACTGGTGCTGACTTCAGAGATGATAGTGGCAAACTTGTTTCTTATGATGTAGAAACTGCTAAGAAATACTATGCTGATGGTGTTGCTGAACTTGGACATGATGTAACTATTGAATTGTTATATGGTACTGATGAAGGTGATTCAGTAATCAAGGCTGCTGAACAAATTCAATCTTACTTAGAAGAAGTTGGTTTCACTGTTAACCTAAATGGTAAGCCAAAGAAAGAAAGATTAAGTCTACAAACTGAACATTCTTTCCAAGTATCTCTAACTCGTTGGGGTCCTGACTATGGCGATCCTCAAACTTACATGGATCTATTCCTAAGCACAAATACTTCTAACAACCAAGGTGGTTGGGCAAGTGTTCTATATGATGACTTAGTATTAGATGCTGAAAGTGGTCAAGTAAGTTCACTTGAAAGATGGAATGATTTTGTTGAAGCTGAAAAAGTACTAGTTGCTGATGAGGCTGCTGTAATTCCAGTATTCCAAGCTGGTGGTGCAATGTTAATCTCTCCAAGCATTTCTGGTATCCAATTCCACAGTGCTGGTGTTGATAACTATCGTCATATTACTGTTAAGTAATTTAAGCTTTAAAAGACTTATACACAATTAGAGCGATTTTATAATCGCTCTAATTGTTATAAAGGGGAGACTTATGAAAAAATATGTGTTTAAAAGAATAATGATGTCTCTGGCAACTCTATTAGTTATTCTATTAGTTCTATTTATTTTAATGGATCTAATGCCAGGTTCACCATTTAATGATGAAAAATTAACGGAGGCTCAAAAGGCTTTATTGTATGCTAAATATGGTCTAGATCAACCTATTATTGTGCGATTCTTTCTATATGTAAAGAATATGTTAACAGGTGATTTGGGTGTTTCATATGCCATCAACAAGAATTTCCCAATTAGTTCAATGATTTCAGAAAGACTTGGTATCTCAATTTTGGTTGGTATTATGGCCATGGTAATTGGTACAATTCTTGGACTTGTTTTGGGTATTTTATCGGCACTAAATCACAATACATGGATAGATAATATATGTTCAGCAATTTCGGTAATTGGTGTATCAGTGCCTTCTTATGTATGTGCTTTACTTTTATGTTACTTTATTGCTTATAAGTTAAAGTGGTTTCCAATTCTATATAATCAAAAGACACCTTTTTCTTCTCTTGTATTGCCTGCAATTGCTCTGTCTGTTTCACCAACTGCCAATATTGCAAGATTTACAAGATCAGAAATGATTGATGTGTTAAGTAGTGACTATATCCTTTTAATTCAATCTAAGGGTGTAAAAAACTATAAGATGATTATTAAGCATGCTTTAAGAAATACATTAATTCCAGTTGT
Organism: Oscillospiraceae bacterium; assembly: GCA_963619285.1. Classification (GTDB taxonomy): domain Bacteria; phylum Bacillota_I; class Bacilli_A; order Erysipelotrichales; family Erysipelotrichaceae; genus Colivicinus. The sequence goes on from CAVEWG010000043.1 coordinate 2,956, forward strand.
TACAGTTATGGGTCCAATTCTTGTTAACCTTATGACTGGTTCAAGTGTAATTGAAAAAATATTTGGTATTCCAGGTATTGGTTCACTTATGATTTCTGGTATTCAACAAAATGACTATAACGTTACAATTGCGTGTGCCTTTGTTTATTCAGCAATGTTTATTGTGATGATGCTTATTGTTGATATCTTATATGGTGTAATTGATCCTCGTATTAGAGTTACAAAGGAGGGCAAGAGATGACAATTTATAATCGTGAATATACTGCAGATGATTTTACTTTTGCCCATCAAAAAGACGAGAAACTTATTGATACAAACTTTAAGGCAACTCGTTATGCTCATGATGTATGGTGTAACTTTAAAAAGAATAAAGGTGCTTTAATTGGTGCGATTATTGTAATTATTATTGTATTGTTTGCGCTTATTGGCCCTCATATGACTGAGCATACTTATAAGTCAATTATCCATGGCCATGAGTGTTTAACTCCTAGAATTCCGGTGCTTGAAAAGCTTGGTATCTTTAATGGTTACTATAAAGGCAATAATCAATATACTGGTGATTTAGCTGATGTATATTATTGGTTTGGAAGCGATACACAAGGCAGAGATATTTGGACTCGTGTTTGGGAAGGTACAAGAGTTTCGTTATTAATAGCTTTTGCGGCAGTAGTAATTGATATCGTTATTGGTATGGTATATGGTACAATTTCTGGTTTCTTTGGTGGTAAGGTTGATATGTTCATGCAAAGATTTGCGGAAATTCTAAATGGTGTTCCAACTCTTGTTGTTGTTACTTTACTTGGACTAGTTCTTCCACAAGGTGTTATTTCAATCATTTTCTCACTTATGATTACAGGTTGGATTGGCATGGAAAGAATTGCCCGTGCACAGGTTTTAAAAGTTAAGGAACAAGAATATGTTTTAGCTTCTAGAACTCTTGGTGCTAGTAAGTTTAGTTTGATTGTTAATGATATTTTGCCAAATATCTTTGGTCAAGTAATTGTTACTAGTATGTTCTCAATTCCAAATGCTATATTCCTAGAGGCTTACTTGTCTTTCTTAGGACTAGGTGTTCCTGCACCTTTAGCTTCTTTGGGTTCTTTGGTTTCTGATGGTTACAAGTCAATGACAACATTCCCTCATATTTTATTAATTCCTGTTGTTGTACTTGCACTATTAATGTTGAGTTTTAACTTATTCGCTGATGGATTAAGAGATGCGTTTGATCCTAAGATGAATAATAGATAGGAGAGTCTTATGTCAGAAAAATTTAAACGTGATAAAAAAGATCGTGTCTTATCTATAAGAGACTTAAATATTTCTTTTAAGACAAACTATGGTGTTGTTAATGCAATAAGAGGCATTAGATTTGACTTATTCAAGGGTGAGACTGTTGCCATTGTTGGTGAGTCTGGTTCTGGCAAGTCAGTTACGATTAAGACTATCATGGGTATTCTTGATTCTAATGGTGTTATTGATTCTGGTTCTATTATTTATAACTATGTAGATGAAAATGGACAAGAACAATCTGCTGATCTAGTTCAAATGTCACAAAAAGATATTCGTTATAAGTTCTGTGGTAAAAAGATTGCCATGGTTTTCCAAGATCCTATGACTTCTTTAGATCCTACAATGACTATTGGTAAACAAATTATGGAGCCAATGTTAGAACATAAAAAGATTTCTAAGGAAGAAGCAAAGAAAAGAACAATAGAGCTTCTTGATGAAGTAGGTATCATAAATCCTGAGAAGCGTTTTAAACAATATCCACATGAATTGTCTGGTGGCATGAGACAAAGAGTAGTTATTGCGATTGCCTTGGCTTGTGATCCTGATGTGCTTATTTGTGATGAGCCTACTACAGCTCTTGATGTTACTATTCAAGCTAAGATTCTTGAGCTTATTAAAAAGCTTCAAAATGAAAAGAATATTTCAGTTATTTATATTACTCATGACTTAGGTGTTGTAGCTAAGGTTGCGGATTATGTTGCGGTAATGTATGCCGGCAGAATTGTAGAAAAGGGCGCAATCAATGAAATTTTCTATGATCCAAGACACCCCTACACTTGGGGCTTACTAGCAAGTATGCCAGATACAGAAACTAATTCTAGAAGATTGTTTGCGATTCCTGGTACTCCTCCAAATCTTATGTCTAAGATTAAGGGTGATGCGTTTGCGCCAAGAAATCCATATGCTTTAAAGATTGACTATGAAGAAGAACCACCTATGTTTGATGTTGGTGGTCAACATAGAGTTTGTTCATGGCTATGTGATCCTCGTGCTCCTAAGGTTGAACTTCCTGAAGATTTAAAGATAAGAATCGAAAAGATGAAAAAGGAGGCTGGCTTAAATGGCTGAAGATAGAAAAGTATTATTAGAGGTTGAAGGTCTTAAGCAGTATTTCCCTATTACTAAGACTTATACTACTAAGGCTGTTGATGGAATAAGCTTTAAGATTTATGAAGGTGAAACATATGGTCTAGTTGGTGAGTCGGGTTCTGGTAAGTCGACAACTGGTAGATCAATTATTCGTTTATATGATCCAACAGCAGGGAAGATTATTTTTGATGGTAAGGATATTTCTGGCAAGATGGATAAGGAAACGGAGAAATATCTTAGAACTAATATGCAGATGATTTTCCAAGATCCTATGGCTTGTTTAAATCCAAGAAAGAAAGCATCTCAAATAATTGCGGAAGGTTTAGAGATACATAAACAATATAAAGATAAAAAGGATTTAGAAGAAAAAGTTTATAAGATCTTAGATAAAGTAGGTTTATCTCGTGAGCAAGCTACACGTTTCCCTCATCAATTCTCTGGTGGTCAAAGACAAAGACTTGGCATCGCAAGAGCCTTAGTTATGAATCCAAAGCTTGTTATTGCGGATGAGTGCATTTCAGCTCTTGATGTTTCAATTCAAGCCCAAGTAGTAAATATGATGAAGGATCTTCAAGAAGAGCTTGGTACTACTTACTTGTTCATTGCCCATGACTTAAGTATGGTTAAGTATATTTCTGATCGTATTGGGGTTATGCATCTTGGCCATATCGTTGAGACTGGTACCACAGATGAGATTTTCTTTAATCCAATTCATCCTTATACCAAATCACTATTAAGTGCTATTCCTCATCCAAATCCTGTGGTTGAGAAAACAAGAACTGCTATGTCTTATGATAAGGATAAAGAAGGCGTTGATTATACTAAGGGAACTTATCATAGTTTAAGCGGTACACATGTTGTGCTTGCAACTGATGAAGAGTTCACTAAGTGGAATGTAAAATAGTTTTATAGGAGATTGTATCTAAAATGGTGCAATCTCTTTTTCATTATGTTACTTATTTTCAAAATGTTTTTTGATGTCTTCGGATGATATCCATCCTTCTTCTTCGCCTGATTTATGTCCTTGTTGCAATTCGTTTAATAAAGTAATATAAGCTTCTATTAATTCTTCATCTTCTTTTATGTTTTGCATGTAATTATTTTATAACGTTATTGTTATAATTTAAGGGAAATGAGTTTTAATAATATGACAACAGTAAAAAATGATAAAAACAAAAAGAATAAAGTCTCTAATGATAGATTAAATTTAGAAACATTAGAGGCTTTTGAAGAAGTCGAAGAGATGAAAAGAAACCGTAACATTGATAGGGCATATACTAATGTTGATGAAATGATACAAGATCTACTTAAAGACTAGCTTTTAGGAAAAACGTACAAAATGGCACCTATTTTCTATGGAAAAACGTACAAAAATAGGCTTGTTTTATATTGGAAAACGTACAAAGCTTAATTATAAACTATTATGTTTCCATGAATAATGTGCATTCTTAAAAGTGTTATTTGATCTTTATTAATGAATTTGGTGACTTAGCATTACCATCTCGATATATGATTTCAGATTCTATTAAGGGGTTAATAACTTTTCTTAAAAATAGACTTCTATTAGAATAATTCAATTTTTCTTGTAGGTATTTAATTGATTGTGGCCCTTCCATTTTTAATATCGCAACAACCTTTTCTCTATCTGATAAATTGTCTAAATCTAAATTTAATGATTCACCATTATATAGTTTGTCATATAGCTTTAAGTTTAAGAATCCTGGGTAAATAGAAACTACTGGTTGTAAATCAAGTGAACATTCTTTATATGCTTCCATCATCGTTTGAAAACCACTGCCTCCTCTTTCCATTAAATTTGCAACATCTAGACAAACAGCTATTATAGAATTTCTTCTAATTGAAGGTATTGACCCAAGTGGATATTCGCAATAGTCTTTTGGTAAAAGCCATGAACCAGGCGATACAATTTCAATACGATCAGAATAAATATCAACATCAATCTGAGTTCCACTTATGGAATAATCTCTATGAGCTATAGCGTTTACAAGTGCTTCCCCAATCGCTTCTATTGGATATGATCTAAGCTCTTTCCTTCCTCCGTTTTCCAACTTTACCCAACCTGTTTTAGTATTGCGTTCGATAAAATTGATGGCTCCTATAAAAGCCTTGGCCAATGAACCCTTTAAACGGCAATTATCAAGAACAATGCCTGTTTTATTTAAACCTTTCCATAGTCTACAACATATTAAAGTATCATCATGGTCATAATCATTAGAGAACATAATAAAACCAGATTTGGCATATCCATCTTTTGAAACAATTTCCTCATTTTGTAGTTCCTTTAAAGAAGGGACAGTATTGTCGATTCTATAGTTTAAACATAATTGAAGATATTGTTCCCACTTATTTTCGTCATATAAGACATCGGTGATTTCATTATCAACGCCATACTTCCTCTTAGATAAAGAAATGATATCTTCTGGAGAAGTTGGAGTAGCGTTTCCATCGCCTTTAACATAAACTGTTTCGTTGAAATCACCATCTCGATATCTTACAACCGAATTTGATGGAGCAACCTTAACAGCTAAAACAAAGTGTTCAGCATTATCATCAGTACTTGTCATGGTATAAGATATTTTTGCGTGAGGGAATATATGCCTATCATTAACTTTTGCGATTAATAGTTTTGTCTTGTCGATTTGATCAAGAGCCAATCCAAAAGCCTCACCATCATTATTTACACCAACAAATAAGGTACCGCCATCACTATTTGCGTAGTCTATTATTGTTTTGGCCCACTTAATCGAATTATCTTGATTTAAAATACTTTTGTATTCATAATTCAAGTTCTTATTAATTGCATCAGGGTATAACTCTTTGATTTTCATATAATTACTCCTAACATTACACCAACATTATGCAACATTATACAGACATTATACGAACATTATACAATTAAAAATAAGCCTATTTATGGGCCGATTTTGTGCTTTTGGCGTTATTTTAAGGGTGAATATTATACACAACATTATACAGATGTATAAAGTAAGATGCATCTGTATATTAAATATACTTATAATTTGATATAATTAACTCGGAGATAACCGAGTCGGAGGAAACCGAGTATGAAATTTATAGGTAGAAATGAAGAGTTAAAAAGGTTAAATAAATCAATAAATAGTGATAAGTTTAATTGTTCTTTAATATATGGTAGAAGAAGAATCGGCAAGAGTGAACTTATAAAACAAGCTTTAAAAGAAAACCATAATGTTTGTAGTATTTATTATGAATGCAAAGCTGTTTCAGAAAAAAATAATGTAGAAAGTTTAATGGAGATTGTTTCTGATAAATTTAATTTGCCTAAATTAGGCTATAAGAATATTGAAGAAGCTTTAAAGTATATTTTTGAATTAGGTAAAAAAGAAAAAATTGTTTTAGTTCTAGATGAGTATTCTTATTTAAGAGATTCAGTTAGGGGGATGGATTCGATACTACAATCATTAATTGATAATTATAAAGATGAGTCTAAGTTAAGCCTAATTATATCGGGTTCCTATGTAACGATAATGAAAACATTACTTGAGGAGTCTAATCCTTTATATGGGAGAGTTGATTTAACTATTCACTTAAGACAAATGGATTACTATGAGTCTTCATTGTTTTATCCAAATTTTTCTTATGAGGATAAGGTAAGAATATATTCAGTATTTGGAGGTATACCTTACTATAATCAATTAATTGATGATTCTTTAAGTGTAAAAGAAAATATTATTGAATTAATCGCAAGTGAAAATGCTCGTTTAGAGAATGAAGTAATAATGTATCTTAATAGCGAAATCAAAAAGATAAATAACGCTAATGAAACATTTGAGGCATTGGCTAAAGGACATTGTAAATATAGTGATATATTATCTCAATCACATGTTTCAAGTGGTCCTACCTTGATGGATGTTTTAAATAAGTTAATTAATATGGAAATAGTTGAAAAAGAAGCTCCTATTAATGATGAAGATAGTAAGAAGAAGGCCAAGTATCGTATAAGTGATAATCTATCTTTATTTTATTATCGCTATATTTTTAAGTATTCTAGTCAATTAAAGATAATGGACAGTAGTGTTTTCTATAAGAAATATATAGAAGAAGACTTTGAGAATGTGTTTGTGCCTCATCAATTTGAATATATTTGTAGGCAATTTCTAATTAGAAGAAATAAAGGTGGTTTTATTAATCCAGTATTTGAAAAGATCGGCAAGTATTATTATGATAATCCAATAGATCATACAAATGGTGAGTTTGATGTGGTTACATTAGATGAAAATGGCTATATTTTTTATGAAACTAAGTTTAGAAAAAAGTCTATTACTAATTCGATAATCGAAGAAGAAATTAAGCAAGTAAATAAAACAAGCTTAAATTGTTATAAATATGGTTTTATATCAAGAAGTGGTTTTAATTGTAAAAAGAAAGATAATATTATTTTGATTGATTTAAAAGATCTATATATTTAGATAAAAATGACTGTATAAATTTTTGCGTAAAATGTTTGTTTTCCTCAATTCTTAATGCATTTATGACTTAGAGTAATTTTACTAGCATATAATATTAAACATGGATAATAAAGAAGAAAAGACCAGTGGATCTGGCATGGAAAAGGTTGCGTCTTTTATTGTTGATAGAAGAAACTTATTTTTCCTTATTTATATTTTTGCGATTCTATTTTCTATCTTTTCAATTGGTTGGGTACAAGTAGAAAACGATATTACAACTTACTTACCAGATGATACCGAAACTAGACAAGGCTTAACAGTTATGAATGATAACTTTATTACTTATGGTAGTGCAAGAGTTATGGTTTCTAACATTTCTTATGAAAAAGCTTTAAGTCTAAAGGAAGAATTAGAGGAAATAGATGGTGTTACTTCAATTGATTTTGATAATACAAGTGATCATTTCAATAATGGTTCAGCTTTATTTTCAGTAACCTTCGATGGTGAAAGCGATGATGAAATATCTAAGTCGGCTATGGATGAGATAAAAGCTAAGCTAAGTGATTATGATACATACATTGATTCAGAAGTAGGCGTAGATAGTTCAGCTGAGCTTGCTAGTGAGATGGTTGTTATTGTCATTGTTGCTGCAGTTATTATTGTGATAGTTCTTACTTTAACATCGCGTTCTTATGCTGAAGTTCCAGTATTAATTTTAACTTTTGGTGTGGCTGCTATTTTAAATATGGGAACTAACTTCTTATGTGGAAAGATTTCTTTTATTTCTAATTCGGTTACTGTTGTCTTACAACTTGCCCTGGCAATAGACTATGCAATTATTTTGTGTCATAGGTTTTCTGATGAACATGAAACATTAGACGCAAGAAGTGCTTGTATAAAGGCTTTATCTAAGGCCATTCCGGAAATTAGTTCTTCTTCACTTACTACTATTTCAGGCTTGGCTGCTTTAGGTTTTATGCATTTTGGCATTGGTATTGATTTGGCGGTTGTATTAATCAAGGCAATCTTTTGTTCATTACTTTCAGTGTTTACTTTGATGCCTGGTTTGTTGATGTTGTTTTCTAATTGGATTGATAAGACACAACATAAGAACTTACTTCCTAAAATTAGTGGTGTTGGTAAGTTTGCCAATAAGACAAAATATGTTATTCCACCTTTATTTTTAGTGTTAATTATTGTGGCTTGTTATTTCGCTAATCAATGTCCATATGTTTATTCTTATACTGATTTGGAGACTGCTAAGGCAAGTGAAAGTCAAATTGCGAGAAGCCATATTAAGGCTAATTTTGGTAATAATAATATGGTTGCGATTATTGTGCCTAAGGGTAGTTATGATAATGAGCGTAATATTTTAAATGAAATAGAAGAATTAGAAGGTGTTAAATCAACTCAAGGATTAGCTAATGTAGAGGCTATGGATGGCTACATGTTAGCCGATGCTTTAAGTCCAAGAGAATTTTCAGAGCTTACTAATTTAGATTATGAAATTGCCCAGGTATTATATTCAGCATATGCTTTAAATAATGATCAATATGGTGAACTTATCAATGGCATAGGTAACTATAAGGTTCCTTTGTTTGATATGTTTATGTTTTTAGAAGATGAGATGGATAGTGGTAATATCTATCTAAATGGTGATGTTCAAGATACATTAGATGACTTATTTGATCAATTAGATAAGGCAAAGCTACAACTTCAATCTGATAATTATACAAGACTTGTTGTTTATTTAAATCTTCCAGAAGAATCAACTGCTACAACGCAGTGTTTAGATGAGATTCATGAAATCATTGGTAAGTATTATGAAAGTGATTATTATGTTGTTGGTAATTCTACTTCCGCTATTGATTTATCTAGTTCCTTTATTGGTGATAATACATTGATTTCAATATTGTCTGCGTTGTTTGTAATTATTATCTTGTTGTTTACTTTCCAATCAGCTGGTTTACCAGTGTTGCTTATTATTGTTATACAGGGTTCTATTTGGATTAACTTTGCGGTTCCAACTTTAACAAATGAGCCTTTATATTTCCTTGGCTATTTGATTGTTAATTCAATTCAGATGGGTGCTAATATCGACTATGCGATTGTTATTTCAAGCCACTATACAGAGCTAAAGGAAGAAGGAATGAAGCCTTCAGAAGCTATTATTGAAGCTTTAAATAGTTCTTTCCCAACTATCTTTACTTCTGGTTCAATACTTGCTAGTGCCGGTGTATTAATTTCATATATGACAACCAACCCAGTTATTGCGGCAATTGGTGAGTGTTTAGGTAGAGGTACTATTGTTTCAATTATCTTGGTATTCTTTGTCTTACCACAAATTCTAGTTCTTGGTGATTTTATTATTGAAAAGACTTCATTTAAGATTGAGACAAATCTTAGCAAGAATATGCAAAACGCAAATGGTACGATGGCTTTAAATGGTCGTATTAGAGGCAAGGTTAATGGCTATGTTGATGGTGATTTCAAGGGCGTATTAAGAGGACAATTAAATGCGTTGGTTAATACTACCGATGGGTTCGAACCCCCTAAGGCTGGGTTCGAATCTACCAAGGAGGCTAAAGATGAAAAAGAAGATTAGTTTTTTAGTTATCTTATTAATGATGATTGTTTCTTTACCTATTGTAGGAGATGATGGAATTGTTCATATAAAAAGCGTTAAAGACTGGAATAATTTCGCCAAGAATTGTATCAATGATGATTATTCTTTAGGTTTGGTTGTAAGCCTAGATTCAGATTTAAGTTTTGATGATGATTTTACTTCTATTCCTTATTTCAATGGTGAGTTTAATGGCAATGGCCATAGTCTTAAAAATATTGTTATTAGTAATAGTGAAGATAATAATGGTGTATTTAGATTAACCGGTAAAGATGCTTCAATTAGTGATTTATTTGTTGAATATAGTTGTGATATAAGTGCTAATAATGTTGGTTTTGTAGGCTATAACCAAGGTAAGTTATCTGGCTTAACTATAAGAGCAACATTAAACGGTACTGATAATATAGGTATTATTGTTGGATATAATTCAACTGGTGCTTCTATTATTAATTGTCAAAGTTTAGGTGATGTATATGGTAAGCATTATGTAGGTGGTATTGTTGGTTTAAACTATGGTTTAGTTAAAAACTGTAATAATCGTAGTTTAGTAAATACTGTTGTAAAAGATGATACAGTTGATATTAAGTCTATCACTTTAAGTTCTTTAACTTCTACTGAGAATGTGGCAAGTGTTACAGATGTTGGTGGTATTTGTGGTAGTAACTTTGGTTCTATTAAGAATAGTAATAACTACACAACAGTTGGTTATGAACATGTTGGTTACAATATTGGTGGTATAGCTGGTAGTGAGTCTGGTTATATTGTAAACTGTGTTAATAATGGTGATGTATATGGTAGAAAAGAAGTT
>CAVEWG010000044.1:0-13105 GCA_963619285.1 Oscillospiraceae bacterium
TAAACAAGCACCCTAAGGTGCTTGCATATTTACTTCTCTAACAAATTTAAATAAGACGTTCCATTCTCTGGCATATCTACCCCAAAGAAATCACAACAAGTAGCTCCATTATCAGACATCGTCTTTCTAACACCTACATTAACACCCTCTAGGCCTTTCTTATAAATAAGAAGCGGAACACACTCTCTTGTATGTCTACTACTACCAATATTTGGATCATTGCCATGGTCTGCTTGAATAATTAAGATATCATCTTCAGTAAGTAGCGGTAATATCTTAGAAAGACCTGCATCAGCTTGTTCTAGGACTTCTTTATACCTTGTACTATCTTGACCATGTCCTGCCAAATCAGTCTCTTGAATATTAGTACATATAAAACCCTTATCTGTATTTAAAATGGCCTTATAAGTTAAATCCATGCATTCAACAGTAGGAACACAAGAAATACTAGTACCACCATCATTTGCCACAATATCAGCAACCTTACCAATTAAAGTAACTGGAATAGAGGCATTAGTTAATATTGTAGGAGCCTGTACATTTTTATCAACGCCATAGCCTAAATGTCTACATTGATAACCTTGTAAATAAGACTTAGACTTAGCAGATGCAATGCCAATAAACTTGTTTTCTCTTATTTCTTCAGCATTATACAAATCCTGCATATTATTGCCAGTACCACCAAAGACGATAACTCTACCTACTGTAACAACCTGTCTTACAAGTTCACCTATTTCTAACTCCTTTTCAAAAGAAATATAATCTAGTGGCGCTGTAACGTTATAACACATACCAAGATCTGCCTCTAAATTATCGGCTACCGTTACATAATCATCACATACCACATAACTTAAACCAAGACGCGTAACAACATCTACCTTATGACCATTATCCTCTAATATTTTACAAACTGCCTTAACATGAGTTTGAAAAGGATCAACCGTAGGTTTTTTTGGTAAAGTGCCCATAATTTCTTGATGCCCCATAAAAGTATCAGCCCCAAAATGCATTAGTTCACTTTTTCCATAGTTAGCCAAAGGATTAAACTTCATATTTAAGCTTTCACTTCCATAAGCATTCATAAGACCAAGCTTTTCTAAAGTGGGCAACTTCATATCAGGATGATCATGCAAAATACTTTTTAAAGTATTAGCCTTTTCATCACCCGGCCTAACTATTGCGGCATCCTTCATTGCCCCTATACCAAAGCCATCTAAGACAATAATAATAAAACGTTTACTCATCTATTGCTTCCTTTAGAATTCTAATAACTGTATCACTAGAACTTCTATTTACATTTATACGAATCATCGTATCAATTAAAGAAGGATCCTTCTTTAAGAAAGTACCCGAAACCTTATAAAACATTGGTGCAATCTCATACTTACTCTCAGCACCAACAGGATTTGGCAATGCACCTAACTCATTGGCTCTTTGAAGCACCTTTTTAGCAATCGGCTTATCAAACTCTACAAGTAGTACCTTAGATTGAGCATTGGCAATAAAAGCATCCTTTACACCACTTACTTCTTTATTGTTCAATCTTTCTAGTGTCTTCTCTGTTTCCTTAGCACTAATCGCCAACATAACAGGTGCATAAGTTAAACCTCTTAGCACTTCTAAAGCTTCAAATCCTTGTGTTTGGCATCCTCCTGAATAATGCATCTTACGAATTAAATCAATATACTTAGCCTTGCCAACAACAACGCCGATTCCTTCTGGTCCTTGTAGCTTAAAAGATGAGAAACAAGACAAATCAGCTCCACATTCACAACCTATCTCACTAATCTTCATTACTGCATAGTTATCATCTACAACTATTGGAATATCCTTTGTATCCTTGATAGTTTTAATAACTTCACTTAAGTCATATCTATCTTCAATAGCTTGCCTTGTAGTTTGCACAATACAAGCCTGTATGTCTTGTTTTAAAGCCTCTTTTAACTTATCTAAGTCATTAAAATCAACCCTTAACACATTTAGTCCAAACATCTCAATACTAGTTAAAGTGGTTGAATAAATAGGCGCATCATGAACTAAAACAGTATCATTAGGCTTGCATACAGCCGATAAAGCATATCTAATGGCACCAGTGCCTGAACCCCTTACTAGAATGGCCTTTTCTTGATCGAAGAAATCAGCTATAACCTCTTCTGCCTTAGAAGTAGTAATTGGTTCATTACCTGGTTGATGAACACCTAAATCGCCCCTAGTTAAGCTCTCACTACCCTTAAAATGTCTAGTAATACAATCAACTAGTTTAAATTGTTTTTGATAAGCTTCTTCAATGCTTATACTATCTAAAGGATATGTTTTCATACTTTATAACCCTCATTAAAATAACTACTATAATCTAAGAAATATCTTTCTATAAGTTCATCTTGAACAATTGGCACATAATCAACTAACTTTAATAACTTAGCAATCTTTTCAGGCTTACTTTCACATATTAACAGTGTAGAGGTGCCCAAACCCTTTGAAGGCAAACATAAAGCTGTAGCACCCGCAATATTACAAATTCTTGAATAACCCTTATTAGCTTTATCTTGTAGCTTTTTAGTACGCTTGTCAAAATGACCAAACAAACTATCGCCAAAGCCTTCTATATCAACAGGACCTTCTTGTTTAATTAAAACATCACACCTTGTTAATAAATCTTGCACAAAAGGCAATAAATCACTTCTAGAAGCATGATCATCAAGTAAATCGATCACCTTAGAATTAATATTTTCATATTGTCTATCAGAAAAAACAATTCCATAATCATTTCCCTTTTCAATGCCAATAGAACACTTAATAGCTTTATATAAGATATCAATATCTCTTACCATAAAACCAATAGAACTAGGAAAACACTTTCCTTCAGTATTTGGCTTAAGCTTTATTTCCCTATCTTTTTCAATTAAAGGAGAAATAAAACCAATAATATTAACTGCCATTGCAGGTGCTAAAACAGAACCACCGCCATCATTGCCAATGCCTAAATCATTGATTCCTGCAAAAACATTGATAGCTGTGCCAGAACTAGAACCCGACATATATCTTCCTGATATGGGATTATATAAATCAGTATCAACAGCTCTACCAGCTAGTGTTGATTTCTTATCGATAGTATGCAAAACAAAGCCGTCTTTTTCTAACTTATGCATTAAAGTATTAGGAATAGAACTAATATTTTTAATACCTGTTAAATAGCCTTCACTTCCTACTTCAAAGTACTTAACAACTGACTTATAGGGATTTAAAATAGCTAATCTATGTGCGCCTTCTTTATCTATTATCATAGTCACCAATTCTTTTCTATTTTTTTACCAAACGAATCATATAAACCAAGTAATTTTGGACTACTAGATTGAATACCACTTACTATTGCCACATGACTTCTTGTAGTAAATATTTGCGTTCTAAAGCACATTAGACAAATCTCTCCAACTTCAAAGTTTCTATCTATTTCAAAATGATAATCAATAGAGTCCATGTCAGGAGCACTAATATGACAAACAATTCCATCATCTAAACAAGTGCCAACTAACACTTCTTCCATATGACCTCTACGATATGCTCCTCCTCCATAACAATAAGACTTATCCTTAAAGTTATGTGATATTTCCGATACATAACAATACCCAATTTTTTCTTTTTGAACAGTATCCTTATGAAGCGGTGTAGTACCAGTTAAACCATGTCCTGGCTCTGCACTTGTGCCACCTAATTCATGAATAAGCTTAATAGAAGCGGCACATGACGCACTTGGAATATTAATATTTAAATTATCTAGGTTATGTCTTTTGCATATTTCAAGACCTCTATTTAAGGCATTAGTATTCTTTGTTGGACTTATTTCTTTCTTATCCGAATCATATAAAAGTCCCGGAAATATCGTTAAGCCACCAATCGTCACATTACTTAATTTGTCTATTTCGTCAATTAATTCATCTAGATAATTAGTATTAAAACCAGCTACTTGACCAGAATATAATTTAGAATCATCATCAGTTAAGCGAATAAGTAATTTTTGATTAATATTTAGTTTCTTACAAACATCATTTATTTGTTTAATCTTATCCAAAGAATAAACCGTAACATAATCAACATTACTACTTAATATTTTGTTTAAAGCACTATTAGGTATTTGTTCAAGATGACCTACATTACAAATATGAACATCATTATCAATCATACATAGTGCTTCTTTATAATCAACGCATACTGCACCCTTAAAGCCGATATCCATTAAGTGCTTGGCAACAATTGGATTTCTACCAATTTGTTTAAGCATAAAATATAAATCAATATTATATTTGTCAGCTTCTTCTTTTATACACTTACCATTTGAAACAATAGCATCTAAATCTAATACATAAGTATCAGGTAATATTTCACCATCTTTAGCTAATTTAAAGGAACAATCAATTAAAGAGGGATTATTTTTAATCAATGAAGATAAAAACATTCTTACCTCCAATCATTATCAACTATCCTAGATGGATTATCCACTAACAATTTATGTAAATCAGCTTCTTTAATGCCATATTCCTTAAGTAAAGGAACCACGATATTCATGACTGATAAATAACCATTTTGATTATATGAGGTAAAATAAGTTCTCCTAGAAACATCATTTGATAAAACAATATGATCACCATATCCTTTTTCAATTAGTTTCATAATATTTAAAGCACGTACTTCATCTTTTACATAAGCACTCTTGCCACAAGTGTCAAAGCCAATATTAATACCTCTTTGAAGTAAAGATACATGATAATTTGTGTCATCAATTAAATCTTGATGACCAATAATTACTTTATCAGGATTAACACCTTCATTAAGTAATATGTCGATAGTTTCCATTGCGGTAAACTTACCAGTATGTGTACTAACGGCACTTCCTGTTTTAACACTAGCGATGCCAGCGGCTTCTAGTATTTTCTTTTCATTGCCGATAAATGCTGTTTTATTAGAAGCAATTTCACCAATTAAGCCAGCTTTAATACCTGTATTATCTATGCCTTCCATTAAGTCTTTGATATAGATATCAGCTATTTCTTCCTTTGTCATATCATTTAATTTATCAGGATGGTATTCACTTAAGTAAAAACCTGTTGAACAAACAATATTTAAACCTGTTATGTCACTTATTTCTTTTAACTTAAGTGGATCTCTTCCCATATCATTGGTCGTAACTTCAAAAGCACTATTTACGCCAAGTTCCATCATCTTTTTAATTTCTGGAACTACTTCATCAACTGTCTCAATCTTAGAGACACCATCTTTTCTTACTCTATCTAGATCTACAATAAAGTGTTCATGGGCCATGGTTACCCCTAATTTATCTTTGGATATATCCCCATTTACTGTTCTTATCATAATACTCCTATAAATAAGGGCACTTAATAGTGCCCTTATCTTAAATTATTCTGGTTTACCTTCACTTTTATCAATCAAGGCCTCAACTAGAGCAGGCACTACTTGTTCTGTATGTGTCTTAACATAACCATACGCAACGTGATTTCCATCATATACCATATGACGAATCTTTTTAGCATCTGGACAATTTCCTTGTCTTGAAACTACAAGACAATTACCATAGCCAAGCACCATGATGGCTGTCGCAAGAGAGCCACCACCACCAGTCATGCACGAGCCTAGATAAAAGTCTACTTCTTTGTTTTTAACTTTTCTTGCCGCAACCATATCTGAATCAGTAAATGTTTCTACCTTACCAGCAAATTTTGCGTCAATAATTTGTTTTGTTTCTGTAGCAGTTAAACCACAACATTCAATTTTAATCATGCATGTCCTCCTTTAATTAGGCAGCCAATACAACTAAACCTAATGCAATAACAATATTATATAAGATACCAACGGCAACTGCACCAATTGGACCAACAGCTGTCTTTGGAATTCTTTGGCCTGTGATTTCGTTTAATACATAGAAACCACCAACGATCATAATACCTACAGCACCCCAGATTTGATTACCTGCAAGGAATGCACCAGCAGTTAGGGCAAGAGTTAAACAAGACATCATGCCATTTCTGATATGGTCGCCTGATTTTGAAAGTTCTGGGAACTTAGACAATAGATTACCAAGTAAGCCAAGTAATTGAATTTCAACAAATTCAGCAACAAAACCAAAGATTGGAGCCAACCACCAAGTTGGAGCCATAGCACCAAACAACATAACACTTGTCAAACCTACAGCTTGATAAACACCTGTTGCGAGTGATGTAGATACAATAAGTGGAATAAAGGCAACAATTACACCAATCATAGCCAAGTAGAATACCGACATATCATTGGCTTCAATTGCGCTAGCCATTACATATGGTTGATATGCTTGTGCTAAGATCTTAATAGCTAAAGCATTTAAAGCACCTTGGACACATAGATATACCCAATTAGATTTAATTCTTTCAGCATTCTTAGTAAATAAGTTTTCTTCAGACTCTGTAGTATCAATCTTTTCAGCATTCTTAGAAGCCTTGACAGCGAACACAACAAGACAAATCATACCAACTAGCATTGCGAAAGTATAAGGATATAAACTTACACTAACTGAACCAATTGTAACCTTGCCAACGATTGTACAGAAAATATACATAATAGCTTCAAGTACACCTGTGATAATGCCTTTCTTAGCTCCAAATTGACCAGCGATGGCAACTGCTGGATACATACAGAACACAGGCAATGCAGGTGTTGTGATTTGTGTTAAATCACTCAAGAAGTTATAAGGTAAAGCGCCAAATGCTGCATTAATAGCAGTTGTGCCATAAGCACATAATGCACCATATGCTCCACCTAGTACTAAGGCAACCCACTTATTTGGTGACCAAGCGCCAATACAGTCAGTTGCGATTAAAGTCAAGTGAACAGCGATAAGTCCAGTTCCTAGCCATTGGCTAAAGCCAGCTAGAACCCAACCAATTCCCATACCTGTAACAACAACCGCAAACTCAGCACGTGTCATTCTACCCTCTAATAATTCTGGGTAAACAGGTCTAGCACCATCGTTAAAGTTTGAAATTCCTTTGTGTGACAATAAAGATGCCCATGCACAAACTAGAATTAGAACGATGGCTCTAAATGTAAGCGAAAATTCAAATTCCATATACTCTCCTCCTAAACATAAATTTTGATATGGATTAACTAGCGTGCCATTCGCCAGTTTCTGATAAATTAGCAATTAGATTATTCAGATGCAACAAAACATAATTTCTTTCAACATCATTTAATGGATTGTTTGTAACTTCTAAAATCTTATCTAATATTTTTAAAGAATCATTATAAGAATCAAGTGCCCTTATCTCATCTAACATGTCATTTGATAAATCATCTAATTCTTCCTTAGTTGCGTTTCTTGAATAAGCAGCAGCTAAATGTGCAATGAATGTAGCAGCATTTTCTTCACATAACTCAACACCATAATCATCTTTAAATAATTTGATTACAGCCTTAATGTCTTTAACATCATTTTGATTTATCATGCCACCTGTTAGATACATGTCTAGTCTTTCTTTAAAGTCCATAAACTACTTCCCCTTTTTAATATATTCTTCATATTGTAATCCAAAAATAAGATTGCATAACCATAAACATACCCTATCTGCCACAAAAGCCAAAGAAATAGAAATACTAATAAGAATAACGAGTAAGACATAATTGCCTTTATCGAATTGATTCATGCCATATATAAGCATCAAACCAATAAGCAAGACCACAAAATATCTAATTATCTTAAGCCTTTTATAAGTAGTAACATCATAAGTCATCTTTTTCTTACAATGAGGACATTCTATGATTGCACTCATGTTTTTAAAAGTTAAAGGTAACTTAGTACCACATTTGTAACATTTGACTTCTTTATTCATATTTCAATATTCAGTATTTTGGATATTCATATTATAATACTATTACGCACTAAATACAACATAATTAATAACTAGGTTCGATTTTTCCCTCTAAAACTTGTTTTTGAATACTTAAAACAGAAGAAGGATCTATTATCTTTTGAAGTAAACCACCCTTGCCATCACTCTTAACAATAAGCACGGCAGTAGTATTATCTAAATTCTCATTTTTAATTGGAACATAATTAATCTTTAAATGCCTATCATTAACTTCATCAAGATTCATGATAGTAGCGTCAATGTCACCCCTAATAACATGTTCAATGATATGTGAATACTCTAACTCTACGTATTTTACTTTTTTATTCTTACATTCTTGTTTGATTAAAGCCATTTGATCAATAGAAGTTCTATCAACTCCAATACTCATACCATCTTTTATTTCTTTATCTTTTTCATTATGAAACATAATGGCATGATTAGACGTATATGAATAAGGACCAAAATCCAACAATATTCTAATATCGTCATGATTATTGATATATTGACTAGCCGCAAGCTTAGAAGTTATCGCAAAATCATATCTTTCATAGACAACCATGGAAATTCTATTCTTACTACCACGCATATATGAAAGATTCACCGGAATATTGTAGCCATTTTCCATAGAGCTAATAAGTCCTGAAGCTAAACCCTCATAACGCTTTGTATAGGGAAGAGGCATCGCCCCAACCAAATACTTAATTCCTAGAATTTCTAAAAGCTTTTTATAGTCTTTCTCTACTAAATATGAACCCATATGACCCCTAGAGACTATTTTTACTGCCTTTAGCTCTGTTAGTGTTCTTAACCCATGATGCACCGTGCCATTGGCCAAAGATGTTTTATTAGACAATTCCAGTACTGTAGGGATCTTTTCCCCAACTGGTACACTCAAAAGAATTTGAGCGACCTGAACGGCAGCCATGCCGTTTTTACTTAATAATAGTTCTTGCATATTCATCTAACTCAATTGTATCTTAATTAGTATATTTTTTTACAAGAATCATCAATTTGTGCAAAAATATATCTTTTAACACAATCTAAAGAACTATTCTTCCATGTATTATCAGCGCACTTTAAAGACAAAGGATAAATAACACTTAAATCCATATGCTCATTCTTGTAGTAACCATCAGGCTTATCGCTATTAAAATATGATAACCAAACACGCTCATCACAATCTTTATATACCTCAGGTTCTAGATAAGCCATCTTTCTTTTTTCTTCTTCAATAAATCCTTTAGCTGATAAAGGAATTAATAAAGCATATTCCTTTTGATTGATATCAACAAATATATCAGGCAAACTACTCTTTTCAATCTTTTCATTATTTCGATTAATATAAGTACCAATGGCCTCAAAACTAAAGTTATCTTCATCAAGTATTAGCTTTAATAAAACGCCTCTATCGGTATATAAATGTACTCTTTGGTAGTCAGTATCAAACACAAAATTGCCAAGGGAATAAAATATTGCCTTATTATCGAATAATTCATAGTTTTCTACTACATGTGGATGATGCCCTACTACAATATCAGCACCCATTTCTAAATACTTAAGATAACGATCTCTAGTATAAGGGTTAGGCATACTCGCAAATTCTTCTCCACCATGGCTTATCACAATACACCATCTACATTTTGACTTAATTTCTCTAATACGCTTAGATATTAAATCCATATCATTCCATCTAAAGATACCAGCACTATTTGCACTAGCTGGCACACACTCCATCTGGTAAGCAACGCATATAATACCTATGCCACCCGCTTCATCTAGATATAAAGGCTTAGATGCCTCATCAATATTAATTCCGGCACCAATTGTTTTACACCCCATGTCATTTGCGATATCTATAGTGCTAATTAAGCCTTGTTTATTAGCGTCCATGATATGGTTATTACCAATACTCCATATATCAGAATTAATCTTTTTTAGAAAGCTTGAAGCTTTTGTGTTCATGCTGTGAAAAAAGATACCTCTACCCTTATCATCTTTTCCATCATATAAAGCACCCTCTACATTAGTGATTACATGATTACTATTATTAAAGAAATCTAAGATATCATCACTTAACAAAGCATCATCTTCCCATTTTCTATCCATGTACCTATCAAAACCGATATCACCTGTAAATACTATTGATGTTTCCATATGCATACCATCCTTGCTTATATATTACAACAATATTATTAAATTTATTACCTACTTTATTACCTATATGTTGTATTATATAGGTAGGTAATAAACTAGGTAATAAAAGAAAGGAGCTTTATGGAGAATCTAAAATCACTTGTTAAAGAATTATGTTCTTACTCAAGCGAAAGGGAATGGTTTGAATTCAAAGAGAATTGGTTTGAACCACGGGCGCTAGGTGAATATATATCCGCACTAGCCAATAGCGCAGCATGTGAAGAAAAAGAATTCGCTTATTTCATATGGGGCATAGAAGATCAAGCCCACAATATAATTGGAACATCATTTGATCAAAACCAAGACATTAAGGGTGAACCGCTAAAGCACTATTTAGCTAGAAATCTTTGGCCTTATGTTGATTTTAAGTTTGATGAAATATATATAAATAAGAAAAGGATAGTTATTCTTTCTATTCCCTCAGCAAAAACTGCACCCGTATCTTTTAATGATGAAAGATATATAAGAATTGGTTCAAGTAAGGAAAAACTAAGGAAGTATTCCGAAAAAGAAGCGCATCTTTTTTCAATCTTAAGAAATGCACCGCAAACTATTGAAAATACCGAAAGTGAATATCAAGATTTAACTTTTGAAAAGCTATTAATATATTATGGCGCAAAGGGTATCAAATTAAATCCTGATACATATAAGAAAAATCTTGGATTCTATACAAAAGATGGTAAATATAACATAATGGCACAATTGTTGTCAGATAATTCTCACGTACCAATTAGAGTTGCGATTTTTTCAGGAACAAGTAAATCCGATAATTTGTTTTCGATTCGTGAATTTGGTAATCAATGTCTACTTTATTCTTTGGATGAAGTGCTTAGATATGGAGATGTATTAAACATAATCCAAACCGATGAAACCCATCGAATTGTCGAAAGAAAGGATGTTCCATTATTCGACAATGAAGCATTCAGAGAGGCGATTATCAACGCTTTCTTGCACAACAAGTGGGTAGATGGCGACGAGCCAATGATTAACGTATATTCTGACAGAATAGAAATTCTTTCTAGAGGACCGCTACCTAAAAATCAAACTATTGAAGGTTTCTTTTCTGGAGAATCAATTCCTGTAAATAGAAAACTTTCAGAAATATTTTTACAATTACACATAAGTGAAAAGATCGGCAGAGGCGTACCTAAAATAACTAACCAATACGGAAGAAATGCCTTTGTGTTCAATGAAAATTCAATTGTTGTGAAAATACCTTTTAATTGGATTAATAAGATTTACAGTCCAAATAAAACATACGTAATTGGAGATAGTGGAATATCGTACGATGCACCATATTTAAACGAAACAAACACAAAAATTTTACAGCTAATCAAGGATAATCCTCGTATTACAAAAAGAGAATTGCAATCAAAAGTCCATAAAAGCAAATCAACAATTGACAATGGTATCTCATTTTTAAAAAATAACGGATACATTAAACGTATTGGCGCAAATAAAAATGGATACTGGAAAACAAATAATGTCGCAAGCTAACTTGCGACATTATCATTAATAACTTGTTCTATCAATTTCTTTTAGCACTACGATTTCTCTTAGTTCTTCATGGTTTTCTACACATGTTTGAAGCGTTAAAAACTTATCACCATAAGAAATATCAACACCCGTATCATAGAAGCTATTTGCCTTAACAGTGCTTAAATAAGTTTCAAATTGTTCTTCTGTATAATTTGGATAATAGAACTCATATCCATCTTCAGTATAGAAGAATGTTTCACCATTTGAACTTTCTTCATTTAATTGGCAATAATAAACATAGGCAATTTCATATCTTCTAACTTCATTTTCTAAATAAAGCTTTACATACTTATTAGCTTCATAATTACTTTCATCAATTAACTTAGCTAATGGTGTAAACATATGCGTACCACTTGCCTCATAGCTTGCATATACATAGTGGCCAATTAAAATAATGTTTTGATCACTTAATGTATTAGAAGAATCCATGAATATTGAACCTTCTTCATCATGTTCCATCGTCTCCCAATTAGTACGATAGTAAGTATTGTTATCCTTGCCTTGTACAAATGGTAGATTAATCAAATTAGATTCAAAAGTAATAGTGCCTACATAATCAGAATTAATTGCGCTATTTGTTGCCCATAAAGACTCAACTAAAGCCTTTTCTTCCTCATCAACCTCATCGTTTGTATCTGTAGTCTCTGTTACTATTGGTTGTACATCGTTTTTGTTTGAATCATCTTTTACAAGCATATATATGCCAACCGCCAACAAGATTACAAGTAGCGGAATCGCAATATATACCAACTTCATCTTTTGTTTTTTGTTTTTCATCTTTTACCCCTTGATAACACTTACTAGTATACCAACAATTCCCGAAATTAAAATAAAACTAATTGGCGATACCTTTTTATTTGATAATTTTATAAACATCATTATCGCTAATAACACAACAGATATGATAAGTTCTATATAACCCTCACATGCATTATTAAATATCATATAGGCACCAGTAGCTAGTATGATACCAACAATACTTGGATTTAAGCCATCAAAAGCGATTTTGACATACTTGTTTTTAATAAACGTCTCTAGTACATTGACAATCACGATGACGATGATAAACGCTGGTATAATAACACCAATTGTTGAAACAAGAGCACCAAGTATCCCTCCATTTTTACTACCAACATAAGTTGCTAAATTAACCATAATAGGACCAGGAGTAGATTCGCTTAGTGCAATCATATAAGCCAAACCATCTTCGCTTAACCAATTGTTTCTAATGCATACATCTCTTATTAATGGTATTGAACCATAGCCACCGCCAAAGGCAAACATACCAACTTTTATAAATTCAATAAACAGCCTTAGGTATATCATTTGATTACTACCTCATATATAAAGCTAAATAAAGCACCTAATAATAGAATTAATATTGAAGATATACTTAAATTAAAGATATTAATTAGAATAATCGCAATAAAAGAAAAAGCTAAAATGAGAGCTTTAAAAGACTTTATATCAATGCTTTT
>CAVEWG010000045.1:0-12646 GCA_963619285.1 Oscillospiraceae bacterium
CACTTAAATATAGGCCAACATACAAAATATGTTACCTATCAAGTAAAATACTAGAAAACAATGATGTAGTAACTTTTTGTAAACCATATCTTAAAAGAATCGCGGAATACACAGGTGAAACTGTCCACCTTGTTAAATTAATAGATAAAGAAGCTGTTTATATCGATAAAGTAGAAGGATCAACTAACTCAATTAGACTAGTATCTAGAGTTGGCAAAACCATTCCTCTATATTGTTCAGGTGTAGGCAAAGCCTTAATGGCCTATATGAGTGATGAAGAAATAATAGATATTTTTAATAAGAGTGAAATTATAACTTATACAACAAATACCATTACTGATGTAGATACTTTATTAAAAACAGTCGAAACAGTAAGAAAAAATGGCTACGCTCTTGATAATGAAGAAATGGAAAAAGGTGTTAAATGTGTTGCTGTGGCAATGCATGATTTTGATAGAGAACCTTTATATGCTTTGTCTATTTCAGCTCCAAAAGATAGGATGACAAATCAAATCATCGCCAAGTATACAAATTATTTATTAGAAATTAAAAAAGAAATTGAAGACTCAATTATCTCGATAAAATAAACGCCTTTCCATTATCTTATCAAAGTTATGTTTAACAACTATATAAGACATAATTGGCGCTAATAAATCAGAGATACTCTCCGCTAAGAAAATATATATTGGTTCAAATAACAACGGCAATATAAACAAAGAAATAAAGTAAACACCCTTTCTAAAGAAAGATAAAAATAGAGATATCTTTACTTGCCCCAAGGCTGTCATGCCATCAACAAATTCATATTGAAAACCAAGTGGAATTATAAACAAAGTATAGATTCTAAGTGCCTTGGTAGTATACAAGACAATAGTTGGATCGTTATTAAATAAGATAATAAACTTATCGCCCAATAGCCACACTACCCCAAACATAATGGCACAATATATAACACAACACTTCATAATATAGTAATAAGCTTCTTTTACTCTATCAGTTTGATATGCACCAAAGTTATAACTTAAGATACATTGAGTGCCTGAACTAATGCCTGACAAAGGCATTGTTACTATCAACATAAAAGATTGAAGAATAGTATTAGCGCCAATTAAAGTATCGCTTAAGTCGCCACCATATTTATTAAGCATTGAATTTAAAGCGATTATCATAACATTATCAAAAGCAACAATAATAAATTGATTAAAACCAAGTTTTAATATACTCTTAGCTAAAACACTATTAGTTTTATTTATACACAATTTAATTTCAACTTTTTTACTTGTTAAAACAACAAGCACAAAACAAGTTGAAATAACCTGTCCGCAAATTGAGGCAATGGCAGCGCCTTTTACTCCCATTGAAAAGCTAAACATCAATATTGGATCTAGTACTATATTTGTGATAGCTCCAATCAAAGTCGAAAACATACTTAATCTAGAATAACCTTGGCAATTGATATAGTTGTTCATGCCAATCGAAAGAAGCGCAAAAGGAGTACCAAGCACATAGATACTAAAATATTCTAAGGCATAAGGTAATATAGTTTCACTTGCCCCAAAAGCTAGTAACATTTGTTTCTTAAATGGTAAACAAATTAAGACAATAATAATCGAAATATAAATTAATAAATTAAAAGAAGTAGAAATAATGCTCTTAGCACTTTCTTTATCTTTTTCACCAAGTTTAATAGCACAAAGGGTACCTCCTCCTACTCCCACCAAAGAAGCAAAAGA
Source organism: Oscillospiraceae bacterium (assembly GCA_963619285.1). Taxonomy (GTDB): domain Bacteria; phylum Bacillota_I; class Bacilli_A; order Erysipelotrichales; family Erysipelotrichaceae; genus Colivicinus. The sequence goes on from CAVEWG010000045.1 coordinate 1,734, forward strand.
AGATATCATCGTAAGGATTGGTCCGCATATCCCAACACCTGCTAAAGCATAAGAACCAATATCTTTTAAGTGTCCAATATAAATTCTATCTACTACCGAATATAAGACATTTACGATTTGGCCTATCATGCAAGGGATCGCAACCGCCCACACTAATTTATTAATACTCTCATTTCTTAAATCATTCTTCACAAAGAAAGATTATAAATCTTGTGCTATGTTGTTTCAATAAAAAACACAAGCTTTTACACCTGTGTTTCATTTATAAATAAATTGTTTTATCTATTAAGCCATGCCAGCTGTAATGATTGCCATAGCGTATACTTCATCAGCATCACAACCTCTAGACAAGTCATTAATAGGAGCATTTAAGCCTTGTAAGATAGGTCCATACGCTGCATAGCCACCAAGTCTTTGAGCAATCTTATAACCAATATTGCCAGCTTCAATTAATGGGAAGATAAAAGTATTAGCCTTACCAGCAACCTTTGAATCAGGGCACTTGGTCTTAGCAACAACTTCTGATACAGCAGCATCAAATTGGAATTCACCATCAACAACTAATTCTGGATCAATTCTTCTAGCTTCTAGTACAGCATCATGAGATAACTTAACTGTGCCACCCTTACCTGAACCATAAGTAGAGAATGATAATAATGCAACCTTTGGATCAATACCGAAGAACTTAGCAGTTCTAGCAGTTTCAACCGCAACTTCACCAAGTTGAGCAGCAGCTGATAATACAACATTGCCATCTTTATCCAACTTATCTGTATAACCTAGATTGATTGCGCAATCACCCATAGCAAGCTTTTCTTCTTTACCATCTTTTTCTCTAAATAAAATGAAACAAGAACTTACTAGATTTGCACCCTTTTTAGTCTTGATTAATTGTAAAGCTGGTCTAACTGTATCAGCAGTAGAATAAGTAGCACCGCCAAGTAATGCATCAGCCTTGCCCATCTTTACTAGCATTGTACCAAAGTAGTTAGACTTGCTTAAAGCAGTCCTACATTCTTCTTCAGACATCTTGCCTTTTCTAAGTTCAACCATAGTGCTTACCATTTCATCCATCTCAGGATAGTTAGCAGGATCGATTACAGTTGCCTTTTCAACGTTGAAGCCACCATCTTTAGCAGCTTTTTCAACTTCTTCCTTGTTTCCGCAAAGAATAACATCCATTAAATCCTCTTTAAGAAGTCTATCAGTTGCGCTTAAAATACGTGCATCTGTTCCTTCTGTAAACACAATAGTCTTGCGACTTTCTTTTAAGTTAGAAACTAACTTATCAAACATAGCCATAATTTTTATTAATCCTCTTTTCCTTTTCTATTCTAATTAAAATTAATTTAGTCTTCAATATACTTAGCAAAAAATTCATCATAACTAAGACCAGATTCATGCACCTTAGTAGCGATATCACCAACATAACGATAATGCCATGGTTCATATTCATAGCCCGTTGCCTGTTCTAGCCCTTCAGGATAGCGACATATAAAACCATACTTATAGGCATTTAGAGCTAACCACTTAGAAGCATCTGTTGTATAGAAATTGCCAAAGTCATAGCCACTCTTTAAGATATCAACCGTATAACCGCTTTGGTGATCTGAGAAACCTGGCCTAGCTGAATAAATATCAACCTTTTCTTGAGGATCAGTTTCTAAGTAGTTATTATAAAGTCTTACTTGTGTTTCATATGAACGATATGAAGAAGTCACATAGAAAGAGATGCCATCTTTCTTGGCTGCTTCATACATCTTTACATAAGCATCATAAGCCACTTTTCTAAGCGAACCATAGCCATAACTACCAAGCTCCACCAAATCATTTGGAACGTAGCTTTCTCCTAGATAATAAAATTTGTTAACCAACACTTCAACGCCATATTTATCAGGATCGGCATAGAAATTATCTTCATAATACTTTAGATAATTTAAAGTATTAACATATTCCACAAGCTCTCTAATAGTTTCTTTATCTTTTTGATATTTAAGATAATTTTCAATATTCTTATAGATATAGCCCTTATCCTTAATTAATTCATTAACTACAGTAGTATCAGCCTTTATATTATTATTCACAAGATAAACAACAGTTTGACTATCTTTAATATCTTTACTCAAAGATAAGTAGTCCTTTAGCTTACTGCTGTCAAAATCGTCAATTTTACTAAGCGATTTAACCAAGCCATAATTACTGTTAGAAATAGTTCCATCATTCACAAGTCCTACAACTAAATCAGCATCTAGAAACTTAGAAAACAATCTATAGTTATTAAAGTTATTAACATCGAAACTATCATTATTAAGAATCATAGATAAATTGTTGTCATATTCACTAAAAAAGACTTGGTCTTTTTCACTTAAAGAATTAATGATTTTAACCGCTTTAGATGAATAACCAAGTTCTTTATACTTGTTTGTACAAGCACATAATAATAGTAATAATGTAAGAAATAATACTTTTTTCATTAGCTAAATAATAAAGAAGCTAAAGGCAAAATAGTAATAACAACCATCAAGATTATTAAAACCCAAATAAATGCCTTTCTAGTTGTCTTATTCATTAGCAATTGCCGCCTCAAGAGCAATCTTCATCATATTAGTGAAAGCTGTTTGTCTTTCTTCTGCAGTAGTTTCAACATGATTTACTAAAGAATCAGAAACAGTAATAATACATGCGGCCTTCTTATTTAACATCTTAGCATTATGGAATAAAGCGAAACTTTCCATTTCTACTACAAGGCAATCGTTTTCTTTTACTTTTTCCATATATGGCGAACTAGCATCATGATAGAAAACATCACTTGAATGAATTCTTCCTTTAATAGTAGGAATATTTAACTTTTCAGCACTTTCTAAAATAGTCTTATTAAGCTCTTCGCTAGGATATGTAACATGTGTATCAACATTTGACATTGCAAGAGGATAAGTTGACTCTGAATAAGCACTGTCAGCTACAACTACATCATATAGATTTAATTCTTCTTTATAAGCTCCAGCTGTACCAATTCTAATAATGGCATCTACCCCATATGAACTAAATAATTCATATGAATAAATGCCAATACTTGGCATGCCCATGCCTGAGCCCATTACTGATATCTTTTTGCCCTTATAAGTACCGGTATAACCAAACATGTTTCTAACTGAATTAAATTGTACAGGATTCTCCAAAAAAGTTTCCGCAATAAACTTAGCACGCAAAGGATCACCAGGCATTAAAACAACCTTAGCGATATCCCCCATATTAGCCTGATTGTGTGGTGTTGACATAATTAATTCTCCTTATAATTACTTAAAATATTTGTGTCAAAAGACCTTGTCTTCTTCTTCTTTTCTCTATATACCGCAAGAGCATTATTGATAAGCTCATCACACTCTTGTTTAAAATCAATACCTACCGCATTCCATAAATAGAAAGCAAGTGAACCAGGAATTGAATTAATCTCATTTACATATACTGCATCATCTTCTCCATCAATCATGAAGTCGATTCTAACAGCACCGGAAGCATTTAAAACTCTAAAAGTCTTAAGCGCATATTCTCTAATAGCCTTTTCTTGGGCAGCCTTTAATTTAGCAGGAACCACCCTACTTGTAGAAGCCATACCCTTTGAACCACTACTACTAGGTAATTTAACAGACTTTGCGCCTTGTTTAGACTTGCCACCATTTAGATACTTATCCTTAAATGAAAGAAGCTCATCATTTTTCATAACTTCTTCAATTGCACTAGCCTTAGCGCCATTGATATTACCCATTACTGAAATATTAACTTCCTTAAGCTTTTTAACCATTTTTTCAACAACTAACTTGTCATCATACTTAGCACATTCATTAAGCGCATCTAAAAGTTCTTCTTTCTTATGAACTACTTCAATACCAATACTAGAACCAAGATTTGCTGGTTTAATGATTAATGGATAGCCAATTGACTTGGCCTTCTTTTCGATATTCTTGATATCACTTGTAATATCTGAGCTAAACACATAGAACCAAGGAACCATCGGAATATTCTCATAAGCAAGAATTTCCTTCATGATAGCTTTATCTTGGCCAACAGCACTGCCTAATACATTACTAGAAGTATAAGGCAAGTCTAGCATTTCCATCATACCTTGAAGGCTGCCGTCTTCTCCACCTGTTCCATGCATCGCCAAAAACGCAATATCAATAGTTTGTGGCTTTACAAATAAGCCATTAATAGGCTTCATATATACTTTATTCCCATCTTTATATAGACATACTTTCTCACAAGACTTACATAAAGCATCTAAATCATAATAATTCTTTAATTCAAATAAATTCTCTGAGGTGTACAAATCATTATCTTTTGAAACATAAACCGGAATAACATTGTATTTTTCACTATCTAAAGCTTTTAAAGCTTGATTACCAGTTATACAAGATATTTCATGTTCACAAGACATGCCACCAAAAAATACAGCTACATTTAATTTCATAGGGCTATTATATCACTTCCTCTTAATGCAAGAACGCATCAGGTAAATCGTTCTCTAACAAAATAGTATCTTTTACGGTAAAGTTTGCATAAACGAAGCTAAATGCTTCCTTCTCGCTATTTACAATCTTTACATTATTCATATTAAACTCGCCATCTTTTAAACCATTATAGATAGCCTTAGTATTCTTTTCGCCAACTAGTATCGCGAAGTCGGCCCTAGTATTCATATACTTACCAAATTCATAGTTGGCATTATCTTCCTCTTTGCCTAAATCAACTAAACCCGGAGTCACGATAACACGCTTGCCATTCATTAAAGACAAAACATCGAGCGATCTTTTACAACCAACTGGATTTGAATTAAACGCGTTATCGATAAAGGTATAACCATTAATATTTTTGATTTGTAGACGATGCTCAACTTGTTTAATGTTGGCAACACCCCTTACAATTTCTTCATTACTTAAACCAAGTTCTTTGGCTAAGGCAATACCACATAAGATATTAGCCACATTATGAGAACCCAGCAAAATAGTCTTAAATGTTACAACCTTGCCATCAAGCTTTACTCTAAATGAAGTTCCCTTATTAGAATACTTTATATAGTAAGCCTTATAATCCGCATCACTTGAATCAATGCCTACCGTCACAATTTTACAAGTATTGTTTATCTTATAATTTCTAATATATTCATTATCGATATTAATAATACCAACACCATCTTTAGGAAGCATTTCAATTTCTTGCATCTTCTCTTTGATGATGTTATCTAATGAGCCAAAGGTATTTAAATGTTGAGGACCAATTGAAGTCACAATGCCATACTTTGGCTTAACGAAATCCATAAGATAAGAAATTTCACCAACATGGTCAGCTCCCATTTCACACACAAAGACCTGATAGATTGGTTTAAACATTTCTCTCATCGTACGTGTTATACCCATTGGTGTATTGTATGAAGCAGGTGTAATTAACGTATAGTATTTTTCCGAAATAATATCATTAATAACATTCTTAGTAGTAGTCTTGCCAAAAGAACCCGTAATACCGACCTTAATTAAATTATTATATGAACCAAGAATATCTCTTGCTTCATTTTCATATTTTTTCTTAACCGCATTCTCAACAGGTGTAGTAACCAAAGCCACAAGATAAATCAAGACATATGGAAGTAACACCGAGATAATCCCAACAATTCCCAAGCCATGGAAAGAAAGCCAGCATAACTTTACTAGAATAAAAGTTATGATAAAGCTAAAAATTGCATAAACAACTATTTGTCTTTTAACTCTATCCGTATAAACAAGCGGCTTAACATATTCGGTATCTCTTTCATCAAGTAAAGAAAGAATTGTAAAGACAATAGTAATTGTAAGAACAATTCCCATCCTAAAAGAAACAGGCATAAAAAAAGATATAAACATTAAGATGATATAAGTAACAGTCTTAGAATAATGATAATTGTTTTTATCTAACAGCCACTCAGTATAACGATAAAATTCATAACGATTCTGTTGAAAAACATGTAGTACATTTTTTACATACACTGTACTTAGCGCCATAAAAATAAGTGTTATTAATATATAAATAAAATTACTCATAGTCTCTCCTTAAGAATGCATCTAAAACTCTATTAAAACGATCGCCTTGATGAAAATAAGCGAAGTGATCATCATTTTCGAAGATAACAAGTGTTGCATCTTTCATTTCTTTTTCCATCTTTTCACCCATCCAAACAGGTGTAGCCTCATCATTTTCACCAAACACCAATAATGTTTCAGGCTTTATATCTTTTAAATAAGGACTTATATCAAAGTTAACGGCCTTAACTAAAGTTGTTTTCATAACTTCGGAAGCGTTTTTATAATCGCTGCTACCAGCATTGGCTCTTAACTTTTCGCTTAAGCCTTTAAAAGGTTTTAATAAAACTTTACCAGCTTTATATGAATATACTTTTAAATACCAATTTAAGTCATGTGGCGCTACAATACCGGCAGCACCCGTTAAAACCATCTTATTAACTTGATACTTATAGGCATATAAAAGTGCAATACGGCAACCAAATGAATGGCCAATTAATATAGGATTATCAATTTTATTTAAATCAACAAACTCTTTCAATAATTCGACATAATCATCTATCGAATAAGCACTTTTTGGTTCATCACTCTTACCAAAACCTGGCAAGTCTAAATTATATACAACAAAATGTTCTTTTAAGAATTGGGCAATATAATCCATCATAACGGTATTTTGTCCCCATCCATGAAGCAAAATCACATCTTTGCCATGTTTGCCATTTTTCTCATAATAAACATTTAAATCTTTTAGCCTTATAAAACTCATAGAATAATTATAGTACAAATTAAGATTTCTTTGGTTTTTGTTTAGTCTTAGACATGTTACGGTATATTCTAAACACTACACCATCATTCTTGTTTTCACCTATTACTACGTAGCCATAGGTATCACATACTCTTCTAACAATCGAAAGACCCAAGCCAAAATTACCCTTATTGCCTTTTTCATAAGGCTTAAATAATTTATCAATACGATCCTTGCTTAAAAGTTGACCATCATCAAAGATCTCAAATAAATTATTAGATAAAGTGATTTTAACTTCACTTTCTGCATATCTTAATGCATTGTCCAAAAGATTTTCAACCGCCGTACGCCAAGCTTCTTCATCGCCATGGAAGTAAACATCATTTTCTACTTCACTAGTATCAATATTAATATCGTTTCTAAGTACCTTACATGAAAGAATTGCTTTTTCAATAACATCTTTCATTGGTACAGTATCACCACTATCATTATCTTCAAGATAGCCAATCTTATTATAAGTAATTAAAGAATATACTTTCTTTTCCAAGCGATTTGCATGTTCAATAATTACATCAACACTTTTTTCTAATGTGTCATAAGGATAAACACCATCTTTGATACTTTCACAATATGATTTAATAGTCGCGATTGGCGTCTTTAAATCATGAGAAATGTTTTGTATCATTTCTTCTCTTATCTTGCCTTGAGCAGACAATTCTTCATTCATATCCACAACCGCTTCAGCAACTTCACCGATTTCGTCATTTCGTTTAATTAACAAAGTTGCCTTTTCATCATTCTTTATCTTCTTAATATAATTTCTGATTTGGTTCAATGGGTGAATTAAAGAATAAACCCACATCATCAAAATCATAAAAACAATAACAATTACGATGATTACAGAATTTAAAATACCTGAAACTAAAGAACTCTTAAATTCATTGCGATATTCATCATTGATAACCGATACTAGATATGAGTCACCATTGTTTTTGATACTATAAACAACTGTTTGATCATCATATAAGAAGACACCATCTTTTAAATCATCAATTTGGAGTTCGAACCCATTTTGTTTTAATATTTTACAAGGCAAGTCACTGCAAGATATTTCATCTTCTTTATTTACAACATAATGAAAACAATTATTGTCAACATAATCCAAAGAAGCATTATATGCATTTATATAATTGTTTTGTGACCTATGTAGATAATTAAACATTTGTTGATTAGTAAAATTATCGACATTAATTGTCAAAAATTGAAATATAAAAAGTAAAAAGACCATTATAGCTAAAAAAGACACAACAAAATATTGTTGCATCAAAGTAAAACCATTTAGCCAAATTTTCAATCTTTTCATACTAGCTTAAGCGATAACCAAATCCATATATTGTCTGAATATTAATATTTGGCATCTTCTTTCTAAGTCTTCTTAAAGTATCATCAACAACTCTATCTGAGCCAAAATAATTATCGTCCCAAACCTTTTCTAGGATTTGTTCTCTTAAAAAGGCAGTTCCTCTATTCTTAACAAACAACATTAATAAGTCAAATTCTTTAGTTGTTAAATCTAGCTGTTCATTTCCATCATAGACGATACGCTTATTTTCATCTATTTGATAGCCATCAACACTAATACGACTGTCTTCTTTATATACTCTTTTAATAATGTTGTTGATTCTTAAAACCATCTCTTTTGGTGAGAAAGGCTTAGTAATATAATCATCACAACCCTTTTCAAGGCCAATAATGCGGTCAAACTCTTTATCACGAGCAGACATAAAGATAACAGGTTTATCCGCGTTTCTTGACTTGATTTCTTCAATCAAATCAAAACCACTTTTATCATCTAGCATGATATCTAAAACCCACAAATCAACTTCATCGTCAAGATGAGCATATGCCTCATCAAAAGTAAGATATGAATTAACCGCATATCCTTCTTTTTCTAAGTATCTTTTAACTAATTCATTAAGGTCTTTTTCATCTTCAACGACATTGATAATTTTTTTCATTATGCGCAATAACCTTTTTCCTTGATTAAATCAATTACTTCATAAACATACTTATTACAAAGATCATCGCTACTAGCTTCAACCATTACTCTAATAAGTGGTTCAGTGCCACTAGGCCTTACTAGAATTCTTCCATCATTACCTAAAGCATTGCTAATCTCTTTAATCTTTGAATTAATTGCTTCATCATTTAAAACGATAGCTTTATCAACAACTCTTTGATTAACTAATAATTGAGGATAAATTCTTAACTCATTTGTTGCATCATCAATATTACAGTTCCAATGTTTTAAAGCAGTCAAAACAAGTAAAGCTGTCTTTAAACCATCGCCAAAGTTGGCATCATTCTTATAGATAATGTGGCCAGATTGTTCACCACCAATCACGAAATCATTTTTAAGCATTGAATCAAGAACATTCTTATCGCCAACAGGAGTAATATTTGTCTTAATATCAACCTTTTCTAAAGCCTTAAATAGACCCATATTAGACATTACAGTAGTGACTAAAGAATTATTTGTAAGCTTGTTATTTTCCTTTAGATACTTAGATAACATATACATTATCTTATCGCCATCTATAACTTCACCCTTATGGTCTACAAACAACACTCTATCTGCGTCGCCATCAAACGCAAAACCTAAATCATAGTCACCATTTTTAACAGCGTCAATCAACATCTCTAAATGTGTACTGCCACATTTGTTGTTAATATTTGTGCCATTGAACTTATCATTTAAATAAGTAACACTGGCACCTGTTTTATCAAGTACATCTTTAGCCATTACACAATTTGAACCATTAGCCAAATCAACAACTAACTTAATTCCAGAAAGATCTAAAGGATATAAATCATGTAGCCATTCTCTATATTCTTCTTTACCTTGTTCATAATTATAGATATTGCCAATATCATCTTTAGAAGCATACTCTATGCCTTCAGGATTATCGATATAGTTTTCAATTAAAGATTCAACTTCATCATTTAGCTTAATGCCATTATTACCGAAAATCTTTATACCATTATCAGTATAAGGATTATGTGAAGCTGAAATCATAATGCCAATATCAAACTTATCTTTCATCGTCACATAGGCAAGAGAAGGCGTAGAACAATAGCCAAGCAAATAAACATCTGAGCCACTGCTAGAAACTGCTGCAGCTAACATGTTTTCAAACATTGAGCTAGAAAGTCTAGTATCCTTGCCAATGATTATCTTGCCACTGCCGTTTTTAGCGTAGTAATTTCCTACAAAACGACCTACTTTATAAGCGGTTTCTAAAGTAAGAGTATTATTGGCCTCACCTCTAATACCATCTGTTCCAAAATATTTTCCCATGTGTTTACTCCTGTGATACTAATGTAATATTTAAATTCTTAGGATTTACTTCAACCGTAACATAAGCATCAGTGTTAACTGTAACGCCAATTGGTAAATCATAAGTACCGGGTTCAAGCCCTGCAAAATCTACATAAACATAGAAATCAGAAGCACTTACTGCATCAATGTTAGATTGAGTACCCTTTATCGTTAATGAAACATTTAATGTTTCAGTATAGCTTACACCATAACCATTATCGTTATTTATTGAATTTAAAGTTACATTCTCAATTGTACGTTCGCTTGTTGTACCAAGAGTCGCCTTTAATGTAACCATTGAAACCGAACTACCATTTACACCACTTGGTAAAACGATAGGTTGAATCATTTCTGAATCAGAAGTAACAGTTGATAAATCAAGATTTACCGTAACTTCATTAATACCTTCTAGCACACTTTCACTACCATAGATTTCGGTTGTTTGATGGTTCATTGTGACTGATTCAAGTGAGAAACCTAAAGGTGCAGTACCTGTTACATTTAGCTTAATTGGAACAGTCTTAGAAGGAGAAGAAATAGGCACCTTTACGCTAACTGAGCTTGGTACAATTTCTGCATTTACCACCTTACCATTTGCATCATAAGCAACCAAAGGTGCTTCTGTTTCAAAATCACTAGTTTGGCCGGCTACATTAATCAAAGCCTTAACTAGAGCGATAGAATTTAATGTATCTTGGCTAGCTCTAATGTTTACCTTATCACCGCTAGAGAACTCAGG
>CAVEWG010000046.1:0-12266 GCA_963619285.1 Oscillospiraceae bacterium
TTATAGATATCCTTGCTAGACATAAATACATAGACTGCATCGCCATTTTCAGCTAAAAGCTTTGCGCCCTTTTCATCTTCGCTTAAAACAACAGAACCATCGATCATATTAGCTAGATAGTTAATATCAATATCCGTGCCATCTTGTTTATCATCAATAGAAGTAAAATCAAGTAAATAGATTTTATCCGCAATGCTTAGGGCATCCTTAAACTCATTGGCAAAATGAAGCACCCTACTAGCTCTATGAGGCTTAAATATCGCAATAACTTTTTTATCAGGATAACGTAAACGTGTTGCCTCAAGGGTTACCTTTACCTCTGTTGGATGATGAGCATAATCATCAACTAAAATAGAATCCTTATATTCTTCAATAATATAACGACGCTTTGGACCAACATAAGACTTTAAAGCTTCATTTACTTCATCTAAGTCTAGTCCTAGTTTATAAGACAAAGCGATAACGCCTAATGCATCAATTAATAAATGTCTACCGACTAGTGATAATTTGAAATGATGTAGGAATTCACCTTTGAAATATAAATCAAAGATAGAACCATCTTTGTTTTCAACTAGATTAGAAACATAAAAATCATTCTTATCGCTAATGCCAAAACTATAGTTTTCTTTTCCCTTAAAATCAAGTTTTTGACACCATGTATCATCTCCATTATAGAAAGTGATGTTTTTAACACCATCTACAAACTTTTGATAAGAATTAAAATAGTCAACTTCATCTTTAAAGAAATCAACATGGTCTATTTCGATATTTGTGATGATTGCGTAGTTTGGAAAATAAGAATGAAAATGATTTCTAAATTCATCAGATTCAACACAAATATATTCGCTGTCTTTACTTAAATAGCCTTCGCCATCACCAATTAAATAAGCTGTATTAAAAAACTTTGACAAAACAGTTTTACAAATTGTTGTTGTTGTAGTTTTTCCATGAGAACCACATAATGAAACAGACTTATAGCCTTCCATTAGTTTACCAACAAACTCATGATACCTATAGCACGTACAAGTCTTATTGTTTCTAGCGGCAATTACTTCAGGAAAGTCTTCTAAGAAAGCATTGCCGATAATAACTGTATAGTTATCTTTAATATTGTCAGGATTAAAAGGTAAAATCTTAATACCATTTTTAACTAGTTCATCTTCTGTAAAGAAGTGTTTATCTAAATCAGAACCAACAACTTCATTCCCAACTTCCTTCAGCATTATTGCTAAAGCAGCCATACCTGAACCCTTAATACCAATAAAATAATACATATTAGTTACTCTTATATAAATCATCAAACAAGCTTACTTCACTTGTCTTCTCATCACTTTCAAAACTATCTTTCTTAAGTTCAACAGTCGCAAAAATATCAGTTAGATCATCCGTAACATCAGTTGCCACTGTCTCTACTTTTTTAGAAGTTTCCTTCTTACCATCTTTCTTGTTGTTGATAGTATCATAACCATAAATTGGTGATAATACAGTACCCAAATAATTAGAGCGTGGTTTTTCTAGACATGCATAACTTACATTGCTAGTACCACTTTCTTTTTCCTTCTTATCTTCTTTTTCAATATTGCCAAAAATAGGGCTCAAGAAAGGTTGAGCTACATATTTTTCATCTTCTTCGTTTGTAGTAACTTCTACCTTAACTGGGTTTGAATCTAACTTTTTCTTTTCACTTTCTTGATAATTGATAAAAGTATTATTAGGAGCTACTTTTTCAACTACCTTCTCTTTTACAGGGGCTTCTACTTTAATTGGGTTCGAATCTATTTGTTCCTTCTTAGCTTCTGGTTTTTTATATAAAATATCTGAAGCCTTTAACCTACTATCAGGTTTTTTATTTTGTACTTCAGGATTTGAAACATCATATTCATCTTCGAATAATAAATCGATAAAACGTTGTTTTAATGTTTGTGAACTTGCCATATCTATAACCTACCTTCCATTATTTTACTACACATAAGCACTAAGTTATAAATTATAATTGTCTAAACCAAGACAATGTTTAAATAAAATTACAACTTATGGAATATAGGATTCATCTTATCAAAAGTGCAAACATATTCAAAGCCTAAATCTCTTAATAAATCATATGTTTCTTTTATATGAGCTCCTAAATCTTCTTTTTTATGTGCATCAGAACCCACGGTGATTATTTGTCCATTTAATTCTTTATATAATTTCAAGATATCAATTGAAGGCGTAGTATCTTTTAAATGATAACGGTAACTTGAAGTATTTACTTCAATGCCCTTATTGTCGTTGATTGCTGTCTTTAATATTTCTCTAATAATTTCTTCTTCATATTTAAAGGGATAAGGACCATTTAAATCATAACGAACCATCATATCTAAATGTGCTAATACCGAATAGTTCTTATAGACTTTAATGCACTTTAAAATCTCTTGGTAGTATTCATCATTGTATTCTTTTTGCGTTTTACCAAATTGAGCTTCTTGATTCCAAGACTCTTTATCATTTACTTGATGCATAGAAAAAAGAATGAAATCTAGTTCATCTTTATGTTTATCAAATAACAAATTATATTTATCGGTAGTATGAGATTGAACACCAAATTCTAGTCCTTGTTTAATGGAAATCTTATCACTATATTTAGCCTTCATCTCGTGTAATTTTTTAAAGTAACTAGGATAATCACAATTAGATAAAACACATGTTATTTCTTTTCCATTGATGTTATAGACTTTGGTTTCAATGCCTCTTATATCATCAAAATCTCTTTTAATGCCATAATCAACATGTTCCGTAAAACACATTTCATCTATTCCAAGTTTAATAGCTTGTTTAATTTGTGTTTCCATTAATTCAGTTGAATCATCAGAAAATTCAGAGTGTAAATGATAATCAAAGTACATAAGTTCTCTCCTAATAAAAAAGGTATCAGCTTAATGATACCTTAGAAATTATAAACTTGAATGTAATGTTTCTAGAACCGTCTTTAGATCATTAACACCCATCTGTCCTGGTGCAGAAGCTTTTTTAGCAGCTCCAAATGTAAGACATGAGCCAAATACTTCGCCAGATAATCTAGATATAACACCAGTTGCGGCCATAGACATTGTGATGATTGGTCTATCGGCTTTTTCTTCTGACATTTCTCTTGTCGCGCAAAGAAGTGTTAATACATCTTTCTTACAAGTAGGCATTACCGCAATCTTAGGGATATCAGCACCCTTTTCTTGCATAAGACATAGTCTATTTACGATTTCTTCTTGTGAAGGAGTCTTGAAGAAATCATGATTACTCATGACAACCTTAACATCATTTTCATGAGCTACTTTAACAATTTCTTCTACTTCTTTATCACCTGTAAATAATTCAACATCAACAGCATCTACATATTTACTTCTTGCGACTTCACAGTTTAATGTAACATAGTAGTCAGTTGATACTTCTTTTTCACCACCTTCTTTTTTAGAACGGAAAGTAGCAAGTACAGGTGTATCTTTAAATACGTCTCTTAATTCTTTAGCCATTTCTACAACAGAAATTACATCTTCAACTTTTTCAAACCAGTCCATTCTCCATTCGATGATGTCTGCTGGAGTTGATAGGATTGTGTTAGCTTGTTCTAAAATGTCTTCTCTTGTTTTGCCAACAATTGGTACACATATTTTTGGAACGCCTGCTCCAAATTCAACATTACGGATTTTTACAGTATTCATTTTTTAATATCTCCTTAATTGATTATTTTTTAAAATAAGGCGGCAACTAAGTACCGTATTTTAAATAAAATTAATAATTAGTTATTATGACTTAATAGATTTTGATATCTTAAATTAACATATAAGCCAAGAAGCAAGCCGATAGAAGTTAATACAACATTCATAATCATGACACCCTTAGCACTCATACCGCCAGCAGCAGTAAGTAAAGTATAGTTACATAATGAACTCGCAATCATAACAAGTGCTGTAACTGTTCCCTTGATTTTAGGAAAAATCATATTACATACTGATGTAACAATTTGTAGTAAGCCACCAGCACCAGCCCAACCAATCAAGAAGGCGCCAATTGAGCACATTGTTTGATTTGGGAATATTAATACTAAAATTAACGTAACAAGGCAAATGAATGGATAAGCTACAATAAAACGAACATCCTTAATTCTACGAGTAAGAATTGAAGTTACAATTAACGCAAGTACAGTACCAATTGAATAATATGTTTGCATAAGTCTAGGATCTGACCATAAGGCAACATCCTTAGCATAGTTTTGAGCACAGTTTAACCACAATTGGAAAGTACCGGTACAAGTAAAACCAATAACAATCATAGCTATAGATTCTTTAGAAAAATGAGTCTCCTTGATACTTGTTAAAAGTCTAGACTTACCTGACTTTTTGCCACTTGTCTCAGGAAGAGGACAAAAGTAAATAAGTACAGCAAGAATAGCGTAGCTTACGCCACATATAATAAACATCTTATTGTATTGAACATTGCCATCATACTTATCAGATAGCCAAGAAAGCAAGAATGGAAGTGCCATTTGGCTCATTGAAATAAAGAACTTGATACCCATTGTGGCAACGCCTGGTTTTTCACTCACTGCTTCAGTAACTGCAGGATAGATACCAGTATCTAAGAATGAATTGGCAATACCACCAACAACAGCACAAGCATAAGCAATCATATAGCCACCGTTTACACCAACTCTTAGGGCAAGCGCTAGACCAACTAGATAGATACAATAGCTAAAGCCACCAATAATCATTGAGAACTTTCTACCTAATCTATCAGATAGAGGTCCGGCAAAAGGCAAGGCAATTAAACGTCCTAAGCCTAATGCAGCAGAAATTCTAGTGATAGCCATCGCTTGGCATCCCCAACTAGCGGCTAAAGATTCTTTAATTGTAGCTTGGCCTAAAATAGAACATCCAATACCATGGATGAAATAATTTAGGTACATAATAATTACGGCAGGTAAATATTTTTTATCTTTCATAATTATTATTAGAAATCGAATCCCATTACCTTCTTGATATGGTCAATTGGCATATCTTCTCCAGTCCATAATTTAAAGGCAGCAGCACCTTGATATAACATCATAGGGAAACCGTTGATAGTCTTACATCCTACACCTTCAGCAATCTCTAAGAACTTAGTCTTAGCAGGAGCATATACAGTATCAGCACAAATTAGTTCAGGTCTTAAGTAAGAAGCATCTGGTAACCAAGTTTGACCTTCTAGTGGTTTCATACCAACGCCAGTTGCGTTTACTAATAAATAAGAACTTTCAATTTCTTTTCTTAATGCTTCTTTATCAGCTAAGTCAAATAATTGAACCTTGCAATTAGTCTTTTCATTAATTTTCTTAACTGTAGCTTCTGCATTTTCCCAGAATTTATCATGGATATTGAAAATAGACATTTCCCCAACACCATCAAGAGCAGCTTGCACTTCAACAGCAGTAGCAGCACCACCAGCACCAACGATAGTCATCTTCTTGCCAATTGGGTCAACACCCTTGTCTTTTAAACCAGTCATAAAGCCAATACCATCAGTGATGGTACCAGTTAATACGCCATTGTCATTAACAACAGTATTAACAGCACCACAAAGTTCAGCAGCTGGAGTTAACTTATCTAAGTATTTACCAATAACAGTCTTATTAGGCATAGATACGTTAAAGCCTCTAACTTTCATAGCTCTTAAGCCTTTTACTGTGTCTTCTAATGTGTCATTGTCTACTTCAAAAGCAAGATAAGCATAGTCTAAGCCAAGCTTAGCGAATGCTTCATTGTGCATCTTTGGTGAAGATGAATGACGAATTGGATATGCGATTAATCCAATAAGTTCTGTGTGTCCTGTAATTCTTTCGCTCATTTTTTAATTCTCCTTATTTTAAATAGCCTTTTATTTTTAATGTTTCTACAATATTACGTCCTTCAAGTGTGCCATCAATTATTCTTCTAGCCCTAACACTATCACCAACGTTCAATATTTCAACGTCACTGTCTTTAAATGCTTCTTTTAAATCATTTAAGATTGGTGAATAAGAACGCATGCCTAAGCATACAAAACCATAGTCGAAATCAAGTTGTTCATTTTGATCATTTCTTTTAACAACAAAATGGTCCTTATGTACTTCTTGTAAAGCTGTAGAAGTAAGTACATTTACACCATGTTTTTCAAGCATTGCGTATGTACCAACTTTAGTAACAATATCTAAATCTTTACCTACAACTGGAAGCATTTCAACGATTGAAACCGTTGCCTTACGGTTTGCAAAGAACTCAACAACATCAAGTCCTACAGCACCACCGCCAACAACTACAACTTTCTTGCCTTCTAATTCTTCTGGATAATTATCAATATTATTAATCATGCCAAGAATACCTTTAACATTACTTTGAGGATGATCAATGTTTTCTTTTAAACCAGTAATTGGAGGAAGTAAAGGTGTTGAACCTGTTGCGTTAACCACAAAGTCAGGTTTTAAAGTCTTTACAAAATCAACAGTAGCCTCAGTGTTTTTAAAGATGATTAGATTCTTTAATTTACTAGCTCTATTAATTAGATAAGTTGGGAAATCACCAAGTCTTTTCTTTTCAGGAATCTTAGAGATTTCAACACTTAATCCACCTAAGTGATCACTTTTTTCAATTAAGAATGTGTTACATCCTACTTCCGCTGCACTACATGCAGCTTCAAGTCCAGCGCTACCACCGCCAACAACTACAACGTTAACTTGTTTGTTTACTTTTAGATTCTTGTATTCTTCACCTTCCGCAACACTTGGGTTAATAGTACATCTAATAGGACGGTTTAAACCAATTCTATTTCCTGCACAACCGATGTTACAAGAAATACATTTTCTAATTTCATCGATATGTCCTGCTTTAACTTTATTTGGCCAATTTGGATCAGCAATAAATTGTCTACCCATGCCAATAAAGTCAGCTTTACCACTTTCAACGATTTCATTAGCAACTTTAGGATCTCTAATGTTGCCAGTTGTGATAACAGGTTTATTGAACTTTTCTTTAACAGCTGTAGCCAAATAAGTTCTCCAACCATCTTCTAAATAATTAGCGTCGATTTGAAGATAAATAGAATCAACCAGGCCTGCAGAAGCATCAATGATATCTGCTTCTTCTTGGAAATACTCAAGCAATTCAAGTGAATCTTCAAGAGTATTGCCGCCTTTTAAGAATTCATCAGTTGAAATACGTACAATGATTGGAAAGAATGGTCCAACTTGCGCTCTTACTTCTTTTAGAATTAAAGAGGCAAATCTAGCTCTATTTTCAGCGCTGCCACCAAATTCATCAGTTCTATTGTTTGTTAGTGGCGATAAGAATTGGCTGATCAAATAACTATGACCACAATGGATTTCTACTGCGTCAAAGCCGGAATTTTGTGCTCTTTTAGCAGCTTCACCATACTTTTTAACGATAGTCATGATTTCCTCTTTTGTTAATGGACGAGGAGTAGCTCCACCCTTCTTATTTGGAAGATTGCTTGCAGAAACTGGTTGCATGCCAATTCTTGATTCAACAGCACTTGCACCTGCATGGTTGATTTGAACCGCAATCTTTGTACCATATCTATGTACTGTTTCAGTTAGTCTATATAGTGCAGGCATATAACAATCTTTATCAAGTCTTAATTGTGTTGTACCGTTTGAACCACTTGGATAGTCTACGCAAACGTTTTCAACAATGATAAGACCTGCGCCACCTGCAGCTCTTTGTTTGTAGTAATTGATATGCATATCATTCATTTGACCAGAATCATCTGCATAGTTAGTTCCCATTGGCGTCATAACGATACGATTTGGAATAATGCATCTTCTTACTTCCAATGGTTGAAATAATGAATTAAATTCACCCATATACTTCCTCCGTTTAAATAATTAATATATTCACATGCTTATTATAGGAAAAGCATTTTTATCAAAACAATTAATAAAAGTCATTAAATTCATAGATATAATCTATGAATTAACTATAAAAGTGCTAAAATAAAGCCATGAATTTAAACTATATATATTATTTTTCAGTATTAGCTAAGACCCAGCATTATACTAAGGCAGCTAATATATTAAATATTACTCAACCTTCTTTATCACATGCCATCGATGAAATTGAGAAAGAACTTGGTTGTTTACTTTTTGAAAAAGATGGAAGAAACATTAAACTAACAAAATATGGAAAGCTTTTAGAAAGTCATGTTGAAACTGGTTTAAAGGAATTAGAGACAGGACAAAGAGAAATTCAATATTTGATGTCACCAAATGAAGGCTTAATTAAATTAGCTTTTATTTATACACTTGGTTATTCTTTTGTGCCAAATGCTTTAAAGAACTTTCATACTATTCCCACAAATAAACAAATTAACTTTTCTTTAAAACAAGGAAACACCACTGAAATATTAGATGGCTTGGAAAATGAGAAATATGATTTATGTTTCTCTTCTTATCAAAGTAATAGAAACAACATTTGTTTTGTGCCAATCATGATTGAAGAATTAGTGGTTGTTGTATATGATGGCCATCCTTTATCTGAGAAAAAGGAAGTCGATTTATTTGAACTAGTTGATGAAAACTTAATCTATTATAGTAAAACAAGTGGTCTAAGGCCATTTATCGATAAGTTGCTTAATGATAATAATATAAAGCCAAATATTAAATTTGAAGTAGAAGAAGATAGTGCGGTACTAGGACTAGTTAATATAAAGTATGGTATTGCGATAGTACCAAATATTCCAATAATTGATAATTTCAATGTTAAGAAATTAAAAATCAAAAATAAACAAGATCCTAGATATATTTATATGGCAACCATCAAAAATAGATTTGAAGCACCCGCCATTAGTAAATTCATTAATTTCATTACAAGTAATTATGCCATTAAAAAATAAAGCCTAAAATTAGGCTTTTATTCTTCATTGTTGTTTGTATCTTCTGTAGTATCACTATCCGGGTTCGAATCCGGGTTCGAATCTGGGTTCGAATCTTCATTGCCGATTATTGCATCATTAGTAAGTAAATCAGATAAGCTACCAGTAGTAGGTTTTACAGAATCAAACAAGTCAATTTGTTTCTTTTGGTAATCAACAACACTTTTACTAGAGTAATCACTTATTACTAAATCCGTGTCTACGTTTACAGATTTAGCGATTATAAATAAGTGTCTACTTAAATCTTTGATATTAGAGTCGCCATAAGCTATAAAGCTCAAATCAGATGTTTCTAATTCAATAAAGTATGAATCATTTATTTGATATAAACGATAAATATAATCTTTTGTTTCATTATTTAAAGTAGTATATGTACCCTGCTTTGTATAAACAAGATTGTCTTGATTATATAGTCCAGCACTTCGCATATACTTTGATTGGTAGTACTTATTATTAATGATTTCTTTAACATTTAACGACATAACAATTTTTGAATCAAGGAAGCTTAGAATTACACAATCTTCTCCATCTTCTTGTGCCATATCGCTAGGTAAATAATAAGAATAATAATTTAGAGTATTATTAGTTCTATTTGTGCTTATTGAATTAACGTTATTTAAAAGGCTATCAAGGCTATCAGTAAGCGATGAAGAACTTGAACACGCACATAAGAAAATTAATAAGATACAAATAAGATACTTTTTCATCTAACCTATTTTAACAATAATCCTGCAGATTTAAAACTAAAATAAGAAGACTGACTGACTATCAAATGATCCAAGAATTTTAGACCAACCGTTTTACAACCATCACTTATCGCTTTAGTAAGTGCGATATCAGCTTGCGAAGGAGCTACATTATTACTTGGATGATTATGAGCTACGACAACATATTTTGTCTTCATCCTTAAAGCGTTTCTTAGTATTTCATCAATCGCAACTGGTGAATATTCACTAGTTCCCCTATACATACTTTCAGCTTTCAGAATAATTCCTTTAGAGCTTATAAGAATCAAATAGAACTCTTCCCTTTCTTTAAAGCCAATTTCAAATCTTAAGAAATCAACAAGCTTCAAGGGGTTCATATTATTACTGTCTTCTATCGAATCAACTCTAGATAATCTTTTAAATATTTCTAGCATCGCTAGTATTTCTAAAGCCTTAGCTTTTTTAATGCCTTTAATTTCAATAAGTTCATCATAAGTTAAAGATAACAGGTTTCTAAAGCCTCCTGCCTTATTAATAAGATCATTAGATAAAGTTAATACATTAGTATTCCGATAAGCTGATTTAAGCACTAGAGCTAAAAGTTCTTTATTACTAAGAGTTTGTAAACCATAGTTTAGAGCTTTTTCTCTAGGTAGTAGATTTTCGTCCATCTTTTTTAATCAAATGCCAAATTAAAGAAGAAAATAAACTTCCAGAAGAATCAATTAAGACATCTTTCACCTGTCCACATCTACCATCGATAAATAATTGATGGAATTCATCAAATGATGCATATAGTACACAAAACAAGATACTTATTAAGACTAAATTGTTTATCTTATATTCTTTGAAGCATTCAATAGTTAATATATAAAGAATAAAGTATTCACTAAAATGAGCACCTTTTCTAATAATGAAACCAAAGGTATCGACAAATGACTCAACATCACCAACTTTTAAGAAATTAGCGATATGCATAAGAATGCCATTTGATAAATTGCTTGATTGAGTTCCATTCTCATTTGATAAACAAAATATCAATACAAGCCACACAAACCATAAAATAGTCTTAATAATTTTTTTCATAGACTTATATTAGCATCATCTTAGATAATTAAAAATACTTGATTCTTCATTTAAATAAGTTCCCACATCCTCATAACAATCCTTACCAATAACGATATTTAATTTGCCTACCGCTAGAGCTTTGTTTAAATAAGGAACCGCGTAACTCGGAAGAGCTAAACATATGTTTTGTAGAATTGCGCTATCATCATAATCTAGAATGCTTTTATGGTTTAAATCATATAAACCTATAATTCTTAGATTATTGATCAACAAATCACTAATTACTTTATCTTTACTAATTGTTAGATATACATCAACATACATGCCCTCTTTTAAATAAGCTTGATTAGCGTTTAAATCATTGGCACTAATGTCATAGGCAACTTCATCTTCTTTTAGTTCATACATTAGATTATCTTTAATATTACTCGCATCATCAAGAGCGTTGCTATAAAAGAAAGAGCCCTTTGGAATCATTGAATCGATTTTTACACACTTGTTAATTAGTTTTTCCTCTTCAACAACAACCTCTGAATTTAAATAAGCTTTAGGTACTTCTACTACTTTATAAGTTGAACCATCAATCAGCGTCCTTTTCCCTAGATTGTAAGTAGCAACAGGTACTTTGATTAGTTCTAGTTTCTTACGTGTATATAAAACACTAAATAATAATGAAGCTAGAATAAGCAATAGTAATGAAAATGTGATAATATTTTTTTTCTTGTTTTTATTTGGCATATTTACTCCTTTCATATCTTTATAGACATGAAAAGTTAAAATTCCTACCCCAAATAAATAATTTGCATAAAAAAAGGGCTCTTCTAATATAGTTGTGGGCAAAATCTTGTAGTAAAACACAAGATTTTCTTTTATTTATGCTGCATTTGTAACTTTTATAGGTCTATTGGGAAGCGGTATTACTATATCTGAACAAACAAGCATAATTAGATCGACCATATTGTTGAAGTTTCTAAAGCCAAATGATCTATGTACTAATAGACTAATTTTATTGTTGTTAGCTTCTACTCTGGCATTACTTATTCCTGTTTTAATAAAGTTTAATATGTATTCTTTATGCCGTTTTATCTTATCGGCTAATTCTTTAAATGACTCAAGCCTACTTCTTTTAGCCCAAAATATCCAATGATCTAATTCTTTTTCTGCTTCATCCATATCTTTAATTTTTAATAAGTTTCTTAACGATTCTTTTAATAAGTAAGCTCGATATAATTTCTTATCTTTTGATTTTATTTGAGCAAGTTTAACTTCTTGATTATCTGTTAGATTTTCAGGTGCTTTACCTAAGGCATAACGACTATTTTTAATATCGGTAGCTTTTTCTTTAAGCTTAGCTAATTCTTTAGATTTTTCATCATCTTGTTTAGGCCTACCTTTAGACCTTTTCACTTCATTTTGCATATCTTTTAATTCTTTATTAGCTGATCTCCATGTTTCTTTTCTTATTTCATCTAGAGAATTTTGAGCCCAAGAAACGATATGATATGGATCAGTACAACGAAGGGCTTGTGGACAAAATTCTTGAGCACACTCTGAAAT
>CAVEWG010000047.1:0-12142 GCA_963619285.1 Oscillospiraceae bacterium
ATTGTGGGGCTAGCCTATTGATACTTAACTCATTAGAGTTATTGAGTAGGAAACTCCTTATGCTTTAGCATAGGAGTAGTTCATTTACCACTACAGCTACCTCATTAGAATTATTTTGCTCTTTGGATGTCCTCAATATTCTTCTATGCGCTTCTAGAATCAATTTGTTTTCATCATCACTTAAATCCTCTATCTTTATAAGTTTTAGATTATTAATTGTTGATTCTTTAATTAGAACTTTCTTATTGCCATCATCTTTTACAATGATGCTTCTAAGTTTTAGAATTAAAGCTCTTAACAATTAGAACAATTCCTCTCTTAATACATCTTTAACTCTATTATTAGATTGAGTTTTCATGACATTAAAATTGATCGTACAATTCTTATTCTTTCTTACAACTGTAAGTAAGTCTTCATTAATAAATGAATCATATACAGCACTTAGAACTCTACCAATTAATTCTTGTCTTTTTGCTTCAGGATATTCATTTAATACCTTAGAATATTCTTTTCTAATTAATGGTTCCGTTATATATTCGTTGGCCACTTTAATCTCAAAATCAGCGTTTTTAACTTCGTGATTTTTAGTTCTTAATTTTTGTTTCTTATTAAAGAACTCTTCGCTTATTATCTTACCCCATACAACATGACCCCACTTATTTTTATATTCATAGTTTTTAACTACGACACCTTCTGGAATTTGACCTTCTGGCATTAAATAATGGGTCTTGTTTATACAGTCTGCAACTTTTTCCATTGTTGGATTAGTAAGTCTTGCGATTTCTGGAATATAAGTTAGATTGTATTCTTCTAAAAGTGGTACATATTCATCATATGATAAGTATCTTCCATAGTTTTCATCTAAGGCGAACACATCAAAAATATAGAACTTCTTCCACGCATCAACGTTATATGTTCTTATGGAATGAGGAATTAACCACTCACCATATAGATAATGATTTGGATGTTTTAGTAAATAAGCTTTAACATTTTCATCTTGCTCAATCGTTTTATAAAAATCACCATTATCGTTTTCAAAAGTTAATTCTCTTTTTCTAGAACCTGCACGTACTAATCCATCATCTCCTAAAAAGACAACTGAATTTGTTCCATCAATCTTTGGTTGAATAGTAACAACTCCATTTAGAATCCCTTCACATTCTTCTCTTCCTAATTTTTCAATATGTTGGTACGACTTATATTGCATATTTTTCCTCCATTTACTAGTCGGCCATATCATACATCTTTTATAGTGTCATTTAGAACGCCATTTATAGTGTCATCTTCTGTGTCGTTTATAGTGTCATTTTTTATATTAATTTTCCATTCGCCGTCCTTTCTTGAACCAACATGTTCTATTATCTTTTTAACTTTCATTTCATATATTTTTCTTTGTACTGAACTGCGACTTAAGCCCACTCTAAAGGCGATTGCGTCAATTGTGATATTTGGATTTGCCTTCAAAATATAAAATATTTTTTTCTTTAGTTCATCATCTTCTATCGCTTTTATTGTGTCATTTACTGTGTCATCTTCTGTGTCGTTTATAGTCTCATTTATAACGCCATTTATGACGCCATCTTTAACTTTCCATAATCCTTTCTTGCCTGTTGCCACTCTATTTATTAAATTTTCTTCTTTCAGTTCTTTTATTTTTCTATCAACTGTTCTTTTGCTGATATCTAGCTTACTAGCAATTGCTCCTATGGTTATAGTCGGATTTAGTTTTATTAAAGTTAAAATCTTTTCTTTTATTTCATCTTTAGGCTTCTGTAATCCATTTTCTTTAATGCCATAATTCAAATTAGGCATCACAACCATAAATTGATAAGGATCCGATTTAAAATAAGGCTTCTTATTCTTTCTATAGTTAATTTGATTAACATAATTATTAATAATCTTAGAAAACCCACTACCCTTTCTTTCCATAAAACCAAGCCTATTAAACATGTCCGCTATTACTGGATTTCTTCTTGTAGAAGGTATAGTAAAAATGTCTCTGTCTTGAACGCGCGATCCATCTACCATACCACCAGGAGAAGTTATTTCTAAACGATCATTATAAATATCGATATGTACTTCACTTCCAACAACCAAATAATCTCTATGAGCTAGGGCATTGACTAAAGCCTCATGATAAGAGCGTTCTACATAATCAGGCATTTCTTCTCTAGAGTTTGGTGTTTTACGCCACATTAATTTACTATTTCGTTTTATAAAAGCTTTACCATTTTCAATTAAAGAAATAAGACTGCCATTATATTCAGCTGAGTCTAATACATTATCGTTTCCCTTATTAAAACCATTCCATCTTGTACAAAATAGTCTTGAATAAAATATTGGACTTTCATCAACTATTAAAGCCCCTGCATTTGTAAGATATTGTCCTTCTATTAGCCCAAAAGAAATTAAATCCTTTTCATCAAAGCTTTCACTGGTCCATTTCTTATATCTTTCTTTAAGCTTACTAAAAGAAAAGTCTTCTATCTTATATTTAGACACTAGACTATCATAGGTAGTATTCTTACCCCTAAGCACTAATCTTTTAATTTCAACAGGACTTGCCTTAACACTTTCGTTCCCTACTCTTGTATAGGCTTCTAATCCCTTTTCCGTTGATACATAATAAGGTGTTTCTTCGCCCTTATTTACATATACTGACATTAATACTTTTTCATCATTTTCTACAAACTTAACTTTAAATTCAGGTAACGGATTAAGCTTGTTTTTGATGATTTCACTTAAAACTTCACTATCCTTAACAGGATCATCTAGGCCAATTATTTCATCATTATCACTAATACCAAATATTAATTGACCACCATAACTATTTGCGAATGCACTTACACTTTTCAACCAACTAACCGGCTTTTTAATTTCTAGTTCAACTTTCTTTTCTAAGTTACTAGTTTCACCAATTAATTTATCTATTTCCATAAGCTAATTGTATTAGTAAATCAACTTATTTTATTCCCAAATTTTTCGCATATTTTTTCTCAAAATTATCCACAATTGTGGATAACTATGTGGACAAATTAAAGATTAATATATAATGATTCCTATTATTGCTGATAACACTATTACCGCAATAGGACTTGCCTTATGGCCTCGTATTCCAATAAGTGAAACGCTACCCAAAACAAACAACACTAACGCTTTAATATTAATGGCATTAAATGGTATTGATGATTTTAAATTAATGTTGATTGCTGAAAAAAGTATTGTAATTGCGCTAGATAAAAGATTTGCAACTACACAAGTACTCATTATTAATGTAACATTTCTTACAAATTTATTCTTTTTATACTTCTCATACAAATAAGCAAGAAAAAGCACAATTATTAAAGATGGCAAAACATAACCAATTGTTGCAAGAAGCGCTCCCCAAAAGCCATCTACCATGCCACCTACAAATGTTGCACAATTCAAGCCAAAGGGACCTGGTGTCATTTCTGAAATTGCGAAAATACTTTCTAAGTCACTAATGCCTAAATAAGCTCTACTATTAACAGCATATTCTTCAACCATCGCAATCGATGAATAGCCTCCACCAAAACTAAATAGGCCTATTATAAAGAAATTCCAAAATAAATCAATTAATATCATTTTTAACCTCTTTATGCTTTTTGATACATGATATTAAAATTCCAATTATCAAACTCACAAACATCAGAATCATAACATTTATATTTACATATCTCGTTAAGATGAAAAACACAAGAAATAAAGCTATTAGATAAGGATTTTTCTTTTTTATTAAAGAAATTGTCATCTTAGATACAACAACAACTATAATAGCTGCAGCAGCAGACTTAATGCCTTTAAGCATATTTATTACAATTGCACTATCACTTACTTGTTTGTATACTTTAAGTAATAAAACTATCACTATAAACGGAGGCAATATTGAAGCTGAAATCGCAATCGCAACACCCTTGATGCCTCTTAATCTATACGCTATAAGAATCGATATATTAATTACTGTTGAGCCTGGTGCCGTTAATACAATAGTCAACATTTCATTCATTTCATCTTCCGATATCCACTTTAGTCTATCCACAAATCTATCTTTTATCATGGAAATAATGGTTGTGCCGCCACCAAACGCAAAAATGCTCAATATTAAAAATTGAACAAATATTTCTGATAATTTAATCTTATTATTTTCTTTTGTGTCCGCTTTATATTCCATACTCTATTACAAATTTATTAATATCTTCAGAAAACTCTTGGTCAGCAAAATATTTATTCTGATTTTTTGCGATATCAAGAATAATATCATTTACTGTTCCAATAATAATTTCATCTTTACTAAAGCCTACTGCACTTATTATTGAATCACCTTCTTTTACGTCCTTATTATAATTAACTGATATTATACTTTCATCAATAGGAATTTCTGATCGAATTTCTTCAAATCCATATATTTTATCTTTAGAATGAATCTGAAAATATAATTTATCTTCGTGGGAAAAAACTACTTGCAAAAAACACGGCCAAATATCAAATGCATTTAAAACGCCTATTACCTTATATTCTTTCACTTTAAATCAAGCCTTTCTCAATGTAGTAATTGTATATAATTTTTCTGACACATTGATTACTTTCACTACCAGCATTAATATTAAAAGTACTATATTTTAATATATCCACCGGTCTATCAATCGTGTTAATAAAGTCATTGAATTCCTTTGTTCTACTTTGTTCTGAAGAAATAACAATAGCCATAAGATGTTTTCTTAAATCAATTGGATTTCTTGTAATATTTTCAATAGTACGACAACGTGTGTCAAAATGTAGATTGCAAAAACTACGAACGCTATTTAATAATACGTAAGAGAACAATTCTTCATTATCTAGAATATCAATATTCATTATCTTTTCAAGGTTTGTACCAACACTAAGATAATATTTCATATTGTTACCAGAAAATAATGAAATAAATTTCTTAATGGCATCTATTTCAGCAGGAATCCTATAGTTATTTATATCAATATCATTTTCAAGTATTTGACTATATCTTTTTCCAAAATAAGCTCCCGTATCAAATACAAATACATTTTCTAGTAAAGATTCATCTGGTTCAAGCACAAAGCAAACCGGAAAAATTGTTTCTTTATAGGCGGGTCTGCCTATAAATGTATACACAAGATCCTCGTCAAAAACATCGCATTTACTCGTTTCAATTTTCCCACTTCTAAAATAATCATTGGCGTATTTTACACTTTCTCTTACATGTATACCATCAGCCTTATGAATAAGTGGTAATGCCGAAATATTTTCATAGTCCTTTGCGTGCACCAAACTCTTTTCAAATGATGTTTCTTTATAATCTTTTATTACATATTTATCATCAAGCATCGCTATACCTTACAACGATTAATTTTATAATAAACAACATTAAACGATAAAGCTTTTTATATCAGCTAGATTATTTAAATTTATCAGCTAAAGAAGGAGCGTTTTTAGTTAACTTTTTAATCGTTAAATCTTGTGCCTTATCATTAGCGATTCTTAAATTCTTACCAGAAGAAAGTAAAGATTCTTTTACTTTATTTAAGTGGTCAATTGTCTTATCTATTTCCTCTATCGCATTGTCAAATTTCTTAGAAGCCAATTCAAAGTTTCTACCAAAAGAACTCTTAAAGTTTTCCATGTTTTCTTCAAAATGCGTAACATCTAAATTATTATTCTTTTCAATTAATAATTGTTTCTTATATTCCAAAGAATTTAAAGCTGCATTACGAAGAAGTGTGATAATTGGAATAAAGAATTGAGGTCTAATTACATACATCTTAGGATATCTATAAGATACATCTACAATTCCTTCGTTGTATAAATCATTGTCTTTTTCAAGTGTTGAAACAAGAATTGCATATTCACAATTTTTCTCTCTTCTATCTTTATCTAACTCTTTAAAGAAATCTTCATTTTTGTGTTTACTACTTGTAGTATCTGCTTCATTTTTCATTTCAAACATAATGGAAATGATTTCGGTTTGATCATCAAAGTCCTTAAAGATAAAATCTCCCTTAGAACCACTAGAAGCATCATTGTCTTTTTCAAAGTAGGCATTAGGAAACATACCCATTCTATTTTTATTAAACTCATTGGCACAATGCTGTTCAAGGTTTTCTCCTAACATCTTAGTAGACATCTTTATTTTTAAGTCTTTATAGAAATCTACCATTTCATTGGCTTCTTTTATTTCCCTATCTTTATTAGCTAATTTATTTTCAGCCTCTATCTTATATAGTTCGTATTTCTTATTGGCTTCATTGAGCTCATTATCTTTCTTTTCTTTTATTTCATTGACAGCTTCATTGATAGCTAATTGTTTTAAAGCATCCATATTATTTAACTTGCCATTTAAAACATCAATATCAGCCTTAGCCTTTTGTTTATTAAGCTCTATTTCATTTTTTAATTTGTTTATTTCTTCTTGTTTACTAATTTCAATTAACTTAATCGCATTAGCCTTATCATTATCAAAATTTTCTTGTTTAAGATTTAAGGAACTAATTTCTTCTTTTAAGCTGGCAATTTCTTTATTTAATCTATTATCGTATTCAGAACTTAATTTTTCTTTTTCTAGTCTTAATAAATTCCTATAGTCTTCTTCTTTTTTTCTTAGCTCTTCATTAAATTCATGATCTCTAATTTGTTTAACAATAGAATTATAGTTTGATTCATCAATGGTAAACGTTTCACCACAATGAGGACATTTTATTTGGTTCATGATACACCTCTTCTTTTTTTATTATTATAATATGGACATGAAGGAGAAAAAGAATGAAAAAAGTAATTACAACCGATAAGGCACCTAAGGCTATTGGACCATATTCTCAAGCAATCGAAGTAAACAATACACTGTATTGTTCAGGTATGATTCCAGTTAATCCAAATACCAACGAACTTGTAGAAAGCGATATTGAAAAACAAACTGAACAAATTATTTCCAATATTGATGCACTATTAAAAGAAGCAGGTTATACAAAAGATGATGTAGTAAAGACAACCTGCTTCTTAAGTGATATTAATAATTTTGTTAAATTTAATGAAGTATATGGAAAGTATTTCACTTCAAAACCAGCTAGATCTTGCGTTGCGGTTAAAGACATCCCTAAGGGTGCACTTGTTGAAGTAGAAATAATATGTGCTAAATAGCTTCTAAGAGTTTTTAACTCTAGGAGCTATTTTTAAACTTCTTTTAATTGAAACAATAAAGAATACTGCACCAACTATTGCGAAGATTTGCATAATCATTAATGCTGTATTTATTCCAAGTTTATCAATTAATACTCCACCTAGCAGTGAAGCAATTAAGCTTCCTGTCACTAGAGCACTAGATATTAGAGCTTGCCCCTTTAAATATTCTTGTTTTGGAATAACATGAGACAAATATCTTTCGGCACTTGGTACATAGATTGAAAAACTAAAGAATTGTAAAAGTTCTGCAGCATATACAAAATAGATGTTTGGTGCTAAAGCGATTGAAATGTTTTTTACTGCCCACATTACACTGGAAAACATTAATAAATTACGATTACCAATTTTTTTATAATACTTTCTATATAAAGCCATAGCAGGCAATTCAGTAATAGCTGAAAGAGCAGCAGCTATACCCAAATTAGCACTAGTACCATTAATACGGGTAATAATTTGTAAAAGGAATAGTTCTGTAAAATTATGAGTTATTGAAATTAGGGCGATTCCAAATACTAGCCAATAGAAATGTGGATAATCGCGTATTAAATTTATTTTATCTTCCGTTTTTACTTCTTCGTCTTGATGAGTATTTGGCGCCTTAAACATCGCTAAAAATACAACAATTAAAATAGATGGTACAAAATATAATAATGGTAAATAATCACTAGCAACCTTAACTAATAATTGGCCTAGCACAAAATAAGTTATTGAGTAGCCAAGTGATCCAATTCCTCTAGCAATAGAGAATTGCATCTCTTTACATCCTGAGTGAATAGCAGTAATAAATGGTTCGCTTCCTTTTTCAATAAAGAAAACAATTATCAAAGCAATCGTAAATAGTGCTCCATTTGGCTTTAATATATAAATTAATATTGATAATATCGCTACTACAGCATATAAATAAACTAATAATTTATTTAAGTTATAGTTTGTTTTCTTAACAAAGTGTGCAACTACCTGTTGTAAGACAATAGCCAATACACCAGAAATAGCCACAATAAGTCCAATTTGGCCATTAGAAAAACCTTTATCTAATAAGTATAGTGAAGCAAATCCATACATTGTAGCCAAAATTGTATAGTATAGAAATTCAATTATGCAGTAGTTAATCCGTTTATTTTTCATTATTTTTCCCCTTTGATTGATACTTTTATGATACAACTATTGCGACCCAAAAGCCAATAATCAAGCCTAAAATAAAAAAGTGCTCTCATATTTATATATACAAGAGCAAGTGTGTAGAAATTAGGTTTAATATAACCCGTATTCATTATACGGCTATATAGAATAAATTTCTACATGTTTTTAACTAAAAATGGCACCTAGTTACCTAAATGCCATAATTTCATTATTTAACAGATGTATTACTTACTCTATATACACATGCTTTCTTAGATTCAGACCAAGTCCAGTTTAATGAACCCATAGATTCTTCGCAAGTTAGGTTCGAACCCCTATCACTAGAAGTATCAGGACTAGGAGTTGGTTTAACATCTTCCTTCTTATCTTCTACGCTACAAGCAACAATCACATATGTAGAGAACTTATTTGTCTTAAATGATAAAGTACCATTTGTTTCATTAATGTTAGCATCTAATATATCTGTAGTATATGTTCCATCACTGTTTTCATGAATTCTAGCTACTTTAACATTTTTATTCTTTAAAGTACCTAGTGTATTATCATCCAAACATAATGTAACAGTTATGTAAGTATTACCTAAATCTGTTATTGTAGTTTCTGTTCCACCTGTTTTAGCAGTTAATGTGATATTTAAAGGAATTATATCTACATTATTAGAATTAACAATTTTAGATTCTTTAGCAATCTCTTCATTAACTTTTTCTATTGTCTTTTCAACAATCGTTTCTTTCTTAACTTCCAAGGTACTTTCCTCTTTATAAGAAGAATCAAGTTCAATTTTTGTTGAAGAATCTATATTAACTTCATTTCCATTAGAATCTTTTATAGTTGCTTCCTTAAGCTGTTCTTTAATCTCGGTTTCATCTACTTTAGTAGTTATACCATCTACAGTTACCTCAATCGATTGTTCGCTTACACTTTCATAGTTATTGTTGCCTTCAACCTTGTATTTAACTGTATATTTACCAGGATCTTTGGCTGTAGGAATTTCTTTTGACCATTCCCCATCATTTACTTGATATAGTAATATACCACCACCAGTACTTCCTTTTACTAATTCTTGTTTTGATCCATTATATGTAAGACTATTAGCTGTAACTTCAACAGTTGGAGTAGCTTTACTAATTGTAAAAGCTTTGCTTATAGAATATGTTTTATTATTATAAGCAAAGTAAGCTGTTACAGTGTATTCACCTGCATCAACTGGTGCTTCTCCTGTGGCTGTATTATAGATAAATCCTTTAGTTTCATCAAACTCAATTCCATCAGCTCTTGGTCTGTAAAATGCATAATAATAGGCTTCTCCAGTATAGACCACATCGCTAGCACGGATGTCTGCTGCCACTCCTTTTTCACCACAACCTGGATCTGTGCATGTTCCAATAAGCTCATTACCTCTTACTTCTAGAGTGTTGTATTTATGAGTATGATTCCAATAAAAAAGATTTCCATCCTTATATAGCCTTCTATAGCCGTATACAGTATTAATATCATCAATCATATTTTTAGATGTATCTTTTGTGATTTGACGCTTTTCTTCCTCTTTTAACCCAGAAGTTAATTCAACACTTAATAATTTATCGTTTTTATTCACAAAAGAATCATCTACAGTAATTGTTGCGTTATTGTTAAGAAGGATTCTATATAAACTTATGAAATAACTATTACCAATAAATTTTAGATTTCCACCGTCTCTTACATTTACATTTATATTATCTTCGTATTCACTATCGAGAGTGGTATCCGCTTCAACATAGTGGTTGCAACTATCGAATTCTATTTGGTATGCATCAATTAATTCTGTCTCTCCAGTAAAGTTACAATCTTTAAATTTTAATGTGGCATTTTCACCACCATTAAAGAAACCTTCATAGTTTCCACCGTTAAAATTAACTGTTAGATTTTTTTCATCATTAATACGGAAAAAGCTATATGTTTTTATAGAATAATTTGAAGCATTAATATTTAATGTAGCATTGTTATTTACTTTGATAAATCCACATAAAACTAATACTTCAATATCTCCAACAACATTTAAATTAACTGCTTCTGATGTATCAATCTCAATTATTGGTTTTTCTTTCCAATCACCACCATCCTCTATTGCTTCATAAGCATAATATAGTCCAGCTTTAATTGTATATGTACCACCACTGGTTATCTTGTATGGTAATTGACTATCAGGTGTTATAGTTGATTCTTCATAGTAATATAAATTAAGAACGCCATCTATAGAACATTCTTGTAAAATTTCATCATCTGATAATTCATTTCCTGCATATACTACTTTTTGATTATTGACTTCTATTTGTGTTTCTTCTTTCAAAGCTTCTTTTAAATCTTTAACTTTTGAAGTAGGCTCTGATTCAATTGAATAAGTATTCCCTTGGTAGTTAACATATATCGTTACATCTTCATCATCAGCAAACACTACACCACTTGGTAACAAACATAAAATAATTGCCATTGAAAGAAACAAACTTATTAACTTTTTCATAAAAGCCCTCCTTTTATGTATAGAACACGTTAATCTTTTTATATTAAATCTAATTACTATCTACTTATTTAAACTATATCATTTTTTTAAGTGTAAGAACTTAAAAAATTCAATTACAACATGTCACTAACAAATAGTATTACAACTGCAATAGCTCAAACTATTAAATTTATTAGTAACTTTAAAAATTTAATTAGTGTTATCTTGAATATATGAAATTAGTTAAACCTTTAAAAATACATGAAAAAGATGTAATGGAATTTAGAAATGAGTTTGATAAAGATGTCAAAATAAGTGGTGGTGTAGCTTTAGAACAAGCTGTTAATTATAATGATTGGCTAAACCATAAATATGTTCCTCATTATGGGAAAGTAGATGAACTTGTATATTTGGCATATGAAGGCAATATATTAGTAGGAATATCTGATATACGATTAACTACTAATGATTTTGTGCTAACTTATGCTGGTCAAATCGGATATAGCGTTAGGCTTTCTCAAAGAGGTAAAGGATTCGCAACAGAAATACTAAAGCTCACACTACAAGAAGCACGTAAACATAATTTTGATAGAGTACTTGTTACTTGTAATGAATCAAATATTGCCTCTAGTAAGGTAATAGAAAGAAATGGTGGAGTATTAGAAAGTATAATACCTCATCCTGGTTTTCCTGATGTTATGAGATATTATATTAGCTTATAGCTATCAAGCCACTTTTCTTTGTTGTTGATTACTTTATAGTTTACTTGGGCTTTGTCTTCTACTTTTATAAGTCCATATTGTTCACCAGTACAATTTAGAACTATTCTTTCATTGTCTTTTTCAAATACTAAAAAAATACTTAGTAAAAGATCCACCATTAGCGCGTCCTTCTAATCCTGTGTATTTTTCTTTACATGCGCCAATAAAGGATTCAGTGTTTGTTGTGACACGTATACAGCCTTTGATTATGTAAATCAAAACTACAATAAACGCAATTACAACTAAAGTAGTAAATATTCATATCATTTCCATATCAAGCCTCCTTGTATATTATTTCGTAATCTTCTTCGCTATATAGTTTATAGATAAAAGAAGATAATACTTTCTTAGCATTTTCTTTAGCCTTATCTAATATACCGCTTTAAATAGCTATTTCTTTAGCTTTTCCTCCCATATCAGCTCTAAGTTTTCTCTTATCTTCTTCTTTTAGATTATTAAAGATACTTTCACTTTCATAATATACTTTCTCTTTATCTGAAAGTATGCCATTAGTAAGTATTTGAGCATCAGGTAAATATACAACAACGTTTCC
>CAVEWG010000048.1:0-11927 GCA_963619285.1 Oscillospiraceae bacterium
TTCATCATCTAAAACCGCACCATGCTCAATTGAATCAACACCATTTTCAAGTGCGACTTTTACACCCTCTGGACTTTCTACGTGGGCTGATACGATAAATCCTAATTTATGTGCTTTTTCACAACATGCTTTTACCATTTCTGCTTGCATCTTTAATTGGCCTGGTACGCCTTTTTCTTTGGCGTCCATGACACCACCTGTAATCATCAACTTGATTAAATCAACATTTTGTTCTTTTAGTTTATCGATTTGTTTAAGAGCGTCATCAATGTTATCAAACGCAACAGCTACCGATCCCGCCATATGGCCACCTTTTACTGTTATGCCTTCATTGCTTGCTAAAATTCTAGGGCCATCAAGTTTTCCATCTTTGATTTTATCTCTGGTTTTCGTATCTAAATCTCTTAGGCCACCAACTGTTCTAATTGTTGTTACACCTGACATTAATTCGATTTGGGCATAAATTTCAACTAGTTTTCTTGCAGCGTATCTTCCTATTGCTGTAGAAAATACTTGTTTAACTAATTTTTCATTGTCTCTTTGTTTCTTTTGTGGTTTTCCATTGCCAGCTAAGTGTACATGCATATTGATTAATCCCGGCATTATATACTTACCCTTTAGGTCAATTGTTTCATATCCCTTAGCATCATAGTCTTTATCAACAATTCTTTCGATTTTTTCTTCGTTTACCAATATAGTTCCTTCTTTTGGTTCCATATCTTTTGTTCCATCTAATATAATTCCATTAATAATTGCGTATTTTCCCATATTTATTCCTCTTGTTTACCATTATATCAACCTTTAGGCACTACTTTTTATGTTTATGTGTCTTGCAAGTCTAAGAACCCTGGACCTGTTGGCTTTTTATCTGATAGGTACGGGATTAGCTAGTCAGCAGTGTGTATAGCTGCTTCACCAACATAGGAAACATGACTTAGTTAACGGACGCTTTTTGACTTTAGTAAAATTCGGGCACCTTTTTTGAAAAAAGTGCTTGCCATTTAAAAAAAGCCGTGCTAATATAATTAAGCAAATGCAAGTGCCCGAATAGCTCAGTCGGTAGAGCGTCCGGCTGTTAACCGGCAGGTCACAGGTTCGAGTCCTGTTTCGGGCGCCATTTGTTTTAATTTGACTGGTAGGTTGGTGAAGCGGCTTAACACACTGCCCTTTCACGGCAGCACTCACGGGTTCGAATCCCGTACCTATCACCAGTTTTGATTCCTTAGCTCAGCTGGTAGAGCATCTGACTCTTAATCAGAGGGTCCAGGGTTCGAATCCCTGAGGAATCACCATCCTTAAATATTGCACTTCTAAATGAAGTGTTTTTTTATATTTTCTGCATTTTTTTTAAACATTTTTTAGTTTTTTTCAATTTAGGGTAGGAATTTTCGATTTTCATGTCAATAAAGAAGTGAAAGGATAAAAATTCAGATGTACAGAACTTATAAATTTAGACTTAAGCCAAATAAACAGCAAACCCAAAACTTAAATAAGATGCTAGATTATATTCGCAATATCCATGAGTTATACAAAGAGTACTTCCTCAATATCTCAGGCATGGATAAGCTTGAAATACTTGATTTCTTTATTAAACTTAAACCAGAATTAGCTAATGGTGATAAATCAGCATTTCTATTGGAACTAAATGATTTATATAATTCACGTTCTTTAAACAAGGTAATTAACAATATATTCCAATATTCTACAAATTATTTTAAATCAGCTGACAACAACATTACTCCAATAGATGAAAATTTCATTTATCTTCCAGCGGTTGGCTTTGTAAGATACTATAATGGCGAATATTCTTCAAATATAAGAAACGTTTATAAATTTACTGTATATAAAACAATTGACGACAAATTTTATGTTGACATACTCTCTAGTAAAAACCAAACCATCAAACCAAAAAAGCATCTAGATATAGACAGCAGCATAGGATTAGATTATTCCTCTTCTCGTCTATATGTTGACAATAAAGGAAATAGTCCTGAAGTGCATCACTATTTAAAAGACAACATTGAACAATTAGATGAATTAAAAAGAAAAATGGGTAAATACCCTAAAGAGAGTAAGAAATATAAAAACATATTAAAAAAATATGTTCTATTACATGGAAAAATCGCAAATCAAAGAAAAGATTGGCTTCAAAAAATCTCTACTAATTTAGCTAATCAGTATGATTACATATTCGTAGAACATGTTTGTTTAAGTGAAATCGCAACTCATAGAAATCTTGGGACATCTACAGTAGATAACGGATATCGGAAATTTGTAGCTATGATTGATTACAAAATGAAAGAAAGAGGCAAAAAACTAATCGAAATAGAACGATATTATCCTACAACCAAGAAATGTAACTATTGCGGTCATCTAATCGATAGCATTAGTCTTAAACAAAGAACATGGCAATGCCCTAATTGTAGAATGATTCATAATCGAGATATCAACGCCGCTATTAACATTAGAAATAGAGGCATGGAAATAGTTAGAGAAAAAGCCGGTGGGCAACTGGCCTGTTAAAACAGAAAGTCATTATTTGACATGCCAAGGGTTCGAACGTTTATTAATCACCTGGTGATTTTATATAAGTGGCGAACCACTAAAAAAGAACTTCGATTTTTGAAGTTCTTTTTTACTCCTTAGTCATCACTCTTTGATCTGCCGAATATTTGTAGCAATCTAATGAATAAGTTAATGAAATCTAGATACAATTGGAATGCTCCATATATCATATACTTCTCGCCCATTTCTGGATCTTGGAAGCCTACCGCATATAAGTCTCTTAATTTTTGCATATCATAGGCAATCAAGAATAAGAATAATGCAATGCCAACATAATTAACAAGCCATTGAATCATATCATTCTTAAAGAAAATCACATTAAGAATTGAAACGATAATGATTGCAAGTAGTCCTGGCATGATAATACCAGAGAACTTCGATAAATCAGTTTTTGTATTATTACCAATAATCGATAATGTCGCAAACATTACGCAAGAAACAACAAATGTAACCCAAACAGAAGTTTCTGTGTATGCATATAAAACAAACGATAACGAAATACCAGTAAATACAGAATAAAGGATGTAGCAAACCCAAGCAGCGCTTTTCGACATCTTGTTAAGTCTCGCTGCAAAGAAAATCGCAACAACAAATTCTGCAATCATGCATCCAAGTGCTAAAGTTGTAAATGCACCACCGTAATTAGCTAAAATTGTATCCATAAAGAAATGGCTTATGCCAAAACTTATGACAGCAGTAATACCAACACCAATAGCAACTGTTGAAAATACTTTTCTTAAGTATTCGTTAAACGTTAAGCCATTATTAGTTGAATAACTATTTGTATACTCACTCATATTTTTACCTCCTAAGTAGTTCCTTAATAATTATAATATGTTTTCACATTAGACAAGCAATCTAGTAGCTCAAACTATTTACAACCGTGTTTATTTCATCTTCGGTAGCATTAAGCATATTGATTTGAACTAAGGTTGTATCCTTATAAAAGAAATATACATCATATATATATTCGTTTTGTTCCGTATGTATACTGTAGACTTTTGCGTCATTTCCTTCTACTTCGTTTACTTCGTAATAGCTAGAAAAAGAATCGATATAAGATGTGTATTCATCTTCACTTAATTCAGCAGCTGAAATTTGTCCTGCAATTGTTAATTTATCTCCATCCTTTTTGAAGAAATTTCCTTCTTCAGTATATAGCCAATTTTTAGGTAAAGTCATCTCGCCATCTACCTCGCCAAAGTACGTTGGATATAGAGTACTCAATTTATAAGTTTTAGATGTTCCAACTTTTGTAAAGATTAAATACCCTAATAACGCTAAACAGATAACCGCAAGAACTATTACTGTAGCATTGTTCTTTTTAACAGTTGGTTTTTCATCAACAACTTCAGAAACAGTTGAATTATTATTCTCTACAACAGTTTCTTCTACTTTAGTGTTCTCTTCATTTGATTCGATGTTGTTTTCTTCCACAACATCATTGTTTTTTGTATTGTCTTCCATTTTTTATCCCTTCCATGGTTTTAAAACAAACGCATCTAATTTAAATTTGTCATTTAATGTTGCGCCTTATTGAACATTTTATCATTTATTTTATGAATATAATATGTTAATATATTTGTTACTGAGGGAGTAGCAAGCCCAAATATGGCTGTATGTCAACATTCTGGTTTAAACCTGGCATACATTAAAATGCGAGACTCATGTATATTTTGTTATACATGAGAAATAGCTTGTGTATAACACAAGTTTTTTATTTTATTGGGGTAAAGTATGAATTTTTTATTTTTTCTAAACGCCATTTTACTTGGTGTTGGTTTAGCTATGGATGCATTTTCGGTTTCACTTGCTAATGGTTTAAATGAGCCGCACATGAAAAAGAACAGACAATTTTTAATTGCCGGCACATTCTCTTTCTTTCAGATCGCGATGCCACTAATTGGTTGGTTTTGCGTTCATACACTAGTTGAAAAGTTTCGATTATTTCAAAAGTATATTCCATATATCGCATTAATCTTACTTGCGTATATTGGCGGCAAGATGTTAATTGAAGGAATAAAGAATAAAGAAAACAACGATGAAAAACCAGCACTAACACTTTATGATTTATTTATACAAGGTGTAGCAACTTCTATTGATGCCTTATCAGTAGGATTCACGATCGCTGAACTGTCGTTTCCATTCGCACTTGTTGAATCAATCATCATCGGAATTGTTACATTAGGAATTTGTTTAGTTGGTTTACATCTTGGTAAGAAGTTTGGCACAAAGCTCGCAAATAAAGCTTCAATATTAGGTGGAATTATTTTAATAGGCATTGGTCTAGAAATCTTCCTTAAAGGAATTCTATAAAAGCCCGCATTGCTTATATAATTCTTCAATAATAGGCGTTTTGTATTCAATGTATTTATTAATATCATTTGGATACAATTTAGCGCCTTTTTCTTTTACCTTACTATATCTATAAATTGCGTCAGGATTGCTTTTTAGATAGTCTCTAAATGTAATATGACGCTTTAGTTCTTTAGAATATGCTGGACACACATATAAATGATGTGGCATTAAATAATCTTTATTTTCATACCTAAAGGCTTCTCTATCTTTTATACCCAAATCACCTTCATAGATATAGCCAATAGACGCTAATCTGTCTTTTAGTTTTTCAAAAACAGAATAATCTTTAATCACTACATCAATATCGATACATGGTTTAGCTGACATGCCTTCTACAGATGTTGAACCAACATGTTCAATCAATTCGATTAAATCACTTGAGCAGTTAAATATTTCCTGCTTGATTTCTTCAAATGCGTTCTTCCATTTTTCATCATAAGGCAGAACTACTACTTTATTTGTTTTCATTCGTAATAAATTTCTATTCGATCTATTTGATCTAAATCATCACTTAATATGTCACTATAAATAATTACATAGTTATCATGATTGTGTACTCTTTTGCCAAAGATGCAACTATGTCCATTTTTTTCTACATAATCACCAGAAAAGTAATCACAAGTTTCTTTAATGCTTGTTAACTTATAATTATCCAAATATAAATCACCATCTAAATCCCCAATATAATAAGTTATTTTACTTACTACATCCTTTTTATTAATGGTATCAATGCTATATTCAATTGGTAAGCTCTCATCTATACTTTGATCATAGCCTACAACAATTTCGTTGCCTCCGATTTTTAGATTATAAAAATCTTCTTTTTTATTTCCACAACCAAGCAGTAATAAAGATATAGGCAATATATATAAAATCTTTTTATTTATCATGATGAATTTTATTAGCTTCAAAGAAGGCATCATCGCTCTTTTTAGGATGGCCAGTAATTCTTCTACATAGTCCAATTAAAGGATGAACATTAGGATTAACCATACCTGTTAATTCAATAAAGATCCACGCGAATAAGCATAGAACAAGTAGAATAATGGTTCCTGCTTTGTGATGGAAATACATGATGATAGCATCACACCCAAATAAGAAAGTAACAAAATACAACAATAACACTGTATTCCTATGAGATAGACCAACTTTATACATTAAGACATGGTGCAAATGTGAACGATCGGCTTCAGATATCTTTTGTCCCTTTAGCTTTCTTCTTATAATCGCAAGTGAAGTATCAGCTAGTGGCACAAATAAAATAATCAATGGGAAAACAAGCGAGATAAAGGCACTTGATTTAAATCCCAATAAAGATAGGCAAGATATCATATAGCCCATAAATAAGGCACCAGAGTCTCCCACGAATATACTAGCTGGATGGAAGTTGTATGGTAAAACTCCACCGATAGATCCAATCATAATAAGGGCTACGATACACGCATCAATTCTACGCATTTGATATGCGATAAAACCAATAACACACAACACAATAATAGAAATGCCACTAGATAAACCATCTAATCCATCTATTAAGTTAATTGCGTTAGTAACTCCAACAATCCAAAATATCGAAATTAAAAAATAAATAGGTTCAATATCAATTGTGACAAAAGGAAGATTTAATTCGCTTATTTGAATCTTACCTACAAAAGTTACATAAATAGCTGCAGCAATTTGAAACAACAGTTTAATGATAGGTTTTAAATCAAACATATCATCAATAAGTCCGCCCACAAAGACAATACAAGCACCAACAATAATGGCATCAAAGGTACTATCAGGGTGTACAAAAATAGCCATCGATATAACGAATGCGCTATACATTGCCACTCCACCAATTCTTACAATCTTGCCATGATGAACAGTACGCTTGTTTTCCAAAGCGTATGTTTTAGTGGCTAAGCCAATTTTTTTGGCAAGCGGAGTCAAAATAAACGATATTACAAACGCCGTCAATACATAAGGCAGCGCAACAGATAAAGTATACATACTTATAAGATTATATCATCCCTTAGTTAAAATAATAAATGATGGACATTAGAAAAGAACCAGATAAATAAGCAAGCGCGAAAGCAACCAAAAAATAAAGAATCCACGATTGCGCCACTTTGCCTTGTTTAATAAATCTATTAAAGTCGAAGGAACTCATTCCAAATAAACTAAAGATAAAGCATATGATATAGATTCCCACTTTTAAATAAAACTTATACATTTAAATCACCTATTATTTCTATTTTGCTTGACTTTCCTTTAATCAATGAGCCATTCAAATTATCAATCCCAAATAATCGATAAGCATTCAAACTAGACATTAATAATAATTCATTATAATTAGCGCCTACTTCAAACATCTTTTTAATTCCTGAATAAACATCACCAATCAAAATAATCCGATCTTTTCTTTTTAAACGATAGATAACACTTAAAACACTCTTATCAAGAGATGCATCTACTTCAACATATCTATCATCATTAAAGGCACCATTAACAAGTCCTGGATTTTCTACATCAAAACCTGTCATATTATGAAATAAATCATAGTAACCATCATAATCAATGTTTACATCTTTTAAATAGGCATCACTACCACCAATCATTATCTTTTTATTTGAAACAATTGGCTTTAAAGGATCTACTACATCTTGATATTTATATAAATCATTACTATCAAAAAAAGCAGGAAAAACAAGTTTGCCTTTTAAATCAATTATCTCCAAAAGGTTCGAATCTAAGTTAGATTGGCTATTACAAAATACATCAATTATATGGTTTTCATCAACCAATAAAGCACCATCTTCATATTGTCTATAGCTATCCACAATAAGATGGCCATGGACATATAGTTTATTCATTATGACAATGCCTCAATAATACTTGGAAGCATTTGCTTCTTTCTTGAAACAAGCTTACTTACAAGTTTATCTTCATCATAATCATTGTATAGTTCATAAACAATATCATGCTTATTGCCAGCAGCCAACACATATGAACC
This sequence comes from Oscillospiraceae bacterium, assembly GCA_963619285.1. Lineage (GTDB taxonomy): Bacteria > Bacillota_I > Bacilli_A > Erysipelotrichales > Erysipelotrichaceae > Colivicinus. The sequence goes on from CAVEWG010000048.1 coordinate 7,919, forward strand.
AGCGCCATAGATATCAGTCATCATACAGATCATTAAATCTAAAGTAGCAGTCTTACAGTTATCCTCTAGCGCAGTTTTAATAGAGTCTTTTACCGCAAAGAATTCCTCGCTATCCTTACAAGTGGCTTGAGAAATACCAACCTTAAAGCCATTAATCACAAATTCTTTGTAGTCTTCATATAAAACATCAATGCTCCTTCTATTTAATAAAGAGTCACCGTGTTTTGCCATCTCTTCATATAATTCATCAGCTTCTTCACCCGAGATATCTTCAAGAATCTTAGCTGTTTTAATATCGATTTTTGTTGTTGTAGGACTTGTAAAATTCATCGTATCTGACAAAATTGCGCCAAGTAATAAACCAGCTAGTTTTTCATCTATTTCTAAATCTTCATCCAAAAACTTATTGGCAATAATAGTTGCGGTTGCCCCTACAACTTGTGTAGTAATGGTAATTGGATTATTAGTAGTTAAATCACCAAGTCTATGGTGATCTACTACTTCAATTACTTCACCAAAATCAATATCGTCAATAGATTGTTTCTTCTCGTTGTGGTCAACCAGAATAAGTTGCTTCTTTTTATAGTTATTTAAGTGATATCTACTTATGGAACCAACAACAGCTCTGTTTTCATCAAGAATAGGATAAGAACGGAATCTTGATTTTGAGATTTTATTTAAACAAGAATCCACGGTTTCATTATTATTAACAGTTACAACACCATCTCCTTTTACCATTACACATTCAATAGAAGGGGCTTGATAGATTAACTTAGATATTTTCAAAGCACTTAAGCTTGTTTTGATGACATTAACATTAGCTTTTTTCATCATATCTTTACATTTTTCAAATGTATCGAAATGGCCAATAATAATAATTAAACCAGCTTGTTCTTTTAAAGCTTGTTTAAAAACTCTTTCACTCGCAGTGATGACGATATCGCCTTTATGCACTTCACTATCTAGTGCTGGGGCAATTTCAACTTCACCACTTACTTCAAAGTAATCAGCTTCATTTAAAACCTCTCCTCTTAAAGTTTTAATTATATTTTCAAGTGTTACTGTTTTTAATACCTTAGATAAATACTTATCATTAGCAGTCCATAGTTCATTAAGATTACTTAAAGAAACAATGCCTTCAAGATGTCTTTTTTTATCTGTAACAAATACAGTTTTAGAAGCTGTCTTAATCAATTTATTTAAAGCTTCTCTAATAGTAATATCCTTAGAAACAATTACCGCCTTATCATATTCGATTTCTCTAATTGTACATTTGGCAGTATACATATGTAGAGGATCTTCAAAATGAAAACGCTCAAGTAAATATTCAGTATCACTTCTTACAGGTCCAACTCTACCAGCGATGGCATTGAAACCATGTAGTTTCTTATATTCAGCGTAGGCAATGCTAGAAACAATCGCGTCTGTATCAGGGTTTTTATGTCCTGTGATATAAATTGGGTTATTCATACTACTCCTTTATTAAATCCATGATTTCTTCTTTTGAAATGGGACCTTCTCTTAATATCTTAATTTCTTCGCCACTACAATCAACAATGGTGCTTGACATGGAACCTGTGGCATCCTTCTTTACAACACCATCAATTCTACCATCTAATTGTTCATATACATCTTTCCATTTCAACAAAGATGGTTCATGTGACATATTAGCACTAGTTACAAGTAATGGTTTTTCTACTTTCTTTAATAAAGATACCACAAACTCGTCATTTGGAATTCTTATACCAATTGTATCTAAACCACTTGTTGCACTATCGCTTATACATTCTTTTTTCTTATAGATAATTGTAATAGCGCCAGGCATATATTTCTTCATTATCTTTAAGGCCTTATCGTTTACATAAGCTACATCACTTATCATATCGATACTACTACACATCATAGGCAAAGCTTTTTTGGCTTCTCTATTTTTTGCCTCATATACTTTTTTAATTGCATCTAAATTATCATAGATACACGCAAGTCCAAAGACCGTGTCAGTACCAAAGGCAATTATTTCTCCCCTTAATAAATCATCTTTGACTTTTTCAATTTCATTAATTTCATAGGTTTTCATTTCTCTTTAACCAGAAAACTAAATAAATAAAATAAGGCTAAAACAATGCCGATTATTATCCATAAGATATAGTTGTTCACCTTATAGCCAATGTACAAACATATCACGATAATAGCGGCTATTGTAAAGCCTAAATTTACAAGTCTTCCTATGTCCTTCACTCACTTATTATACTATCATCTAGTTTAAGCCATGAACCCTTTAAGTAATAAATAAGAAAGATAACACTGGTTAATACCCAAGATATAGGATAACAATATAAAGTTTGTATTACAGTAGTTGAAGGATACATGCATATCCAAACAATTCTAAAGCCACAAATACCTAAGGCTGTAATAATCATTGGCTTTAAAGACTCGCCACAAGCCCTTATTGCTGAAGACAATATTTCAACAAGGCAGAAAGTTACCCAATATGGACACAAGAACTTTAAAATATCCATGCCAATTCTAATAACTTCTGCATCATTAGTAAATAATCCATATAAGTAGTTACCACCAAAATAACATACGCCGATAATTATTAAAGAAGTAATACAATACATGACAACAGCTGTATTAACAGCCTTTTTTAAACGCTTAATCTTACCAGCGCCGTAACACTGTCCAACAATCGTAATGATAGCGACACTATATGCACCAGACACCATCCAGAATAGAGCGTCAATCTTGCCAAAGGCTGTAAAAGCCGCAATGGTGTCAGTTCCATAGCCATTTACTTGCGCATTGATGAATAGGTTCGAAACCGAATATAAAACAGATTGAATACCAGTAGGTAAGCCAATTACCACAATCTTTTTTAAATAAGCAGGATCAAATTCTATCTTATTTAAACGATAATGATAAATGGTATTTTCTTTACCAAGCGCAAACAAAATTAGAATACAAGATACAGCTTGGGAAATAATGGTTGCCAGTGCTGCACCATTAACGCCCATTTTTAATACACAAACAAATAAGATATCAAAGATAATATTGGCAAAACATGAAACAATCAAGAAATATAAAGGTCTTTTAGAATCACCAACAGCTCTTAAAACACCTGAGCCAACATTGTATATCATTGTAGGTACTAAACCTAACAAATAAATACGCATATATGAAACCGCAAGTGGCAAAATATCACTTGTTACATCCATCGATTCAAGAAGCACTCTAGCACTTGCAATACCAATAATCATCAAAACAAAACCAAGCGATATACCCAAAAACATACCCGACTCAATTCCTTTTTTGATGCCATCCATATCTTTTTTGCCATAACTTTGGGCAATAACAACCGTAGCGCCACCAGCTAAACCACTAATAAAATTAATTAGTAAATTAATTAATGTACCAGTAGAGCCACCAACTGCGCCTAGCGCAACTTTACCAACAAAATTGCCTACCACAATAGCATCAACAGTGTTATATAGCTGTTGAAAGAAAGTGCCAAGCATTATAGGGAAAAAGAACAACAAGATTTGTTGCCAAATTGGGCCATTTAAAATATCTATCTTAGATGCTTTCCGCATAGATAATATTGTAATACTAAAAAAGTATCTTTCGATACTTATTTTAGACTAGCTTTAATTAAACCCACAAATAATGGATGTGGTTTATTAGGTCTTGACTTAAATTCAGGATGGAATTGCGCACCAACATAATAACTATTGGCAGGATATTCAACACATTCTACAAGTCTGCCATCAGGTGAAGTACCCGATAATACTAGACCATTACTTTCACATAGCTCACGATATTCATTATTGAATTCATATCTATGTCTATGTCTTTCAGAAATTTCTTCTTTCTTATATGTCTTATGTAAAATACTATTTTTCTTTATAGCGCAAGGATAAGCACCCAGTCTTAAAGTTCCGCCTTTATCAATTTCATCATTTTGATTAGCCATAAAACAAATCATTTGATGCTTACTCTTTGGATCAAATTC
>CAVEWG010000049.1:0-11766 GCA_963619285.1 Oscillospiraceae bacterium
ATAGTATACATAATAACCTACTTCTTTTTCTCTTTAGCACGCTTATCATTTATGATTTTCATTTCTTTTTCGCTGATAAGTGTTACATTATTTTCCTTAGCCCAAGAAACACAACCCTTTAAGACAACTGGCAAGAATACTCTTGGCACATTAAGAATGGTCTTTAAGGCATCATCAGTAAACTTTACTTTGTCATCTGCTCTATCAGCTGCATATCTTACTGAATCAAGAGTTTGTGGCCTTATAGCCAATAGTTCAGGTATCATATGACTTCTTTTACAATACCAAAAGTTTTTAGAATCACGATAGCCAAAGTCGATTGGAACATGTGGGAAATCATTCCATTTAACGCCATTGATGATTGCGTCAGAATATTTCTTTTTCATTAAGATTTTATCTACCCTTAAGATAAAGTGTGCACCAAATTTAGAAGTAATGCCATTGAAATCATGATATGGTCCCTCATATCCACTTAATTGTCCCGGTTTATCGTTTGAAGCGTTATCTAGATTATCCATCCATGTGCATTCAATTACTTGGAAACAATCAGAAACAACTTTAGGTCGTTTATCACTTGGGTCATTTTCTTCAATCATGCTTGTTTCTAGTTTAAAGTTACACTTAGGCATCTTTTCTTCAGGCTTGTCGCCTGGCCAAGATAATTTAACGCATTCTTTAAATGATTTGCGATCATCATTAACGAAGTTGATTGCACATTTCTTAGTTCTTAAAATGTTTTGAGCTGTATTACTAGAATTACGGCATTCTAGTAACATTGCATAATAGTCCTTGCCAGCAATATAGTATGGTTGTACAAGGGAATATGGCCCTAAGTTTGTAGAACCATCTTCACAAAGTGTTGAGATTACTACTGTTGGCATTGGAAAAAATAATGATGTTTGGTAGAAATTATCCACCACTCTTAAGTCTTCAAAGCTACTCATTTGTCCTCCTTAGTTCATAATTTTTAAGATGAATGGTTTAATATCGTTAAATGAAACATCTTCTCTTATCGCGCTATATAAAAGTACTTCACTTATAAAGCTAGTAGATACTGTATCTATCCCAAATCTTTCAAACAATGTATTAATTAATTCACTTAGTTGTTTAATTAAAATAGAGTGTCTATCCTTCATCCCAACAAGTGAGCCACCATAATCAATCCAAGCTTTTTGATAGATTGCGGTATAGTCCTTTATCATATCAAAGATTAGTTCTAATCCATCAATGGCCTTTTTAGCTTTAGCTACTTTAGGACTAGTTTTTTCTAACAACTCTTTCCAATCTTTAAACATGATAGTTGCGACAAGTTCATCCTTTGACTTGAAGTAGTTATAGATAGTACCAGTTGCGATATTACATTTAGAGGCAACAAGCCTTAGTGTCATTTGATTATAGCCATCTTCAAGTAGTATTTTCTTGCCTACTGTTTGGATATCAACATATAGATTTTCGATGATTTTTGCCATTTATCTCCTTTTTATGAACACGTTCATTAACTACATGATAACTCTTTCGCAAGAAATGTCAATTATTTCACAAAATTTAATTCAATATACCTCCATCATCGAAATATAATAATTAGCATATGAAGAAAAAGTTACTTTGTTTAATAGTTTTTATATTCTTATTAGGGGGTTGTTCAGCCACATGGGATTCAAACCCAGATAAGACTGTTATTAGTGGAGTTGGCGATTTGCCTGGCAAGAGTATCGGCGTACAACTTGGCACTGCTGAAGATTTGTCAGCTTCGCAAATAGAAGATGCGACAATTGTAGAATATAATTCGCCATATGATGCCATTCAAGCTTTAAGCCAAGATAAGTTGGATTGTGTAATTATCAATGAACAAGCCGCTGCTGCTTTTGTGGAAAAGGATGCTTCACTTAGAATTCTTGAAGAAGCATTTGGCTATGAGGAAGCAGCTATTTGCGTCGCTAAAGATAATGATGATTTAACAATAAAGTTAAATGAAATAATTACTGAAATAAAAAATGATGGCACTTTGCAAAACATCATGAATTATTATCTTGATGATAACTATACAGGTGAAAGATATGTTTCTGATGATAGTATACAAAGAAACAATGGTACTTTAATAGTTGCGACAAACGCGGAATTTGAGCCCTATGAATATATCGAAAAAGGCGAATATGTTGGCATCGATATGGATATTTCTAGAGTACTAGCTGATAGACTTGGTATGGAACTTGAGATTGAAAATATGCAATTTGCCTCTATTATAAATGCCGTTACAAGTGGCAAAGCTGATATTGGTGTAGCTGGTATGGCAGTAACAGAAGAAAGAGCCAAGAGCGTTAATTTTACAGTTCCTATATATAATGGCGCAAAACAAGTTATTTTGGTTCATGATGGATCATATGATTTAACTGAAACTATTTTAAATAGACTATATGACAACTTTATTGTTGATGATAGATATAAATCCTTATTGAGTGGATTAGGTATTACTTTATTAATTACTTTATTTGCAGGAGTCATTGGTTTAGCTCTTGGCTTATTGATTGCCTTTGTAAGATACACCCATGATAAGTTGCATATTATGCATATCGGTAATTTTATTTCACAAGTATATCTAGTAGTAGTTAGGGGTACCCCCTCGGTTATTCAACTATTGATTATTTATTATGTAATATTTGCCAGTGTAAGTATCAATAAAGTAGTTATCGCCTCTCTTGCCTTTGGTTTAAATTCAGCAGCTTATGTAGCTGAAGTAATTAGGTCTGGTTGGAACTCAATTGATAATGGTCAATATGAAGCTGGCAGAAGTATGGGCTTTAGTTATTTTGAAACAATGCGTTTATTTATTCTGCCACAAGCTTTTAAAAATATTGTTCCTACTTTAGGAAATGAATTTATCGTATTACTAAAAGAAACAGCTATCTCAGGTTATATTGGTATCTTTGATTTAACAAGAGCTGGTGATTATATTAGATCAAGAACCTATGAAGCATTGTTGCCTTTAGTGACTGTTGCGCTTATTTATTTAATAATCGTTATGATAATGTCATTTGTTGTTTCGCGTATTGAAAGAAGGTTGAATAAAAATGACAAACAATGAAGTAATTATTAAAGTAGAAGATTTGCATAAAAACTTCGATAAGATAAAGGCTGTTGATGGTATTTCTACCACTTTTAAAAAAGGTGAAGTATGTGTAATACTTGGCCCTTCTGGTTGTGGTAAGTCAACTTTTTTAAGATGTTTAAATCTATTAGATAGAGCAAGCACTGGCAGGATTTATTTCAAGGATAAGGAAGTAACTTCATTACTAACAAACATCAATGAAATAAGAAAAGATATGATGATGGTTTTTCAGGGTTTTAACTTATTTAATAATTTAACAATATTAGAAAATCTTACTATTGGCCCTATTAAACTTAAGGGTTTATCTAAACAAGAAGCTGAAGATAGGGCATATAAGCTTCTTGAAAGAGTAAATCTAAAAGATAAGGCTAATAGTTATCCATCAAGTTTATCAGGTGGTCAAAAACAACGTATAGCCATTGTACGTGCTTTATCTATGAAACCGGAAGTAATCTTGTTTGATGAACCAACAAGTGCCCTAGATCCTGAAATGGTAAGTGAAGTCTTAAATCTTATGAAAGATTTGGCTAAAGAAGACATCACGATGATTGTGGTAACCCATGAATTGGGCTTTGCCAAAGAAGTGGCTGATAGAGTTATGTTTCTAGATGAAGGGAAAATTGTTGAAGAAAATAGTCCTAAGGAATTATTTGAACACCCAAAAAGTGAAAGGCTTAAAGCCTTTTTAGCAAGTAGCCTCTAATAAAAAGAAGAGTTAACTAACTCTTCTTAATGTATTTGTTGTTTATATGCTTCATTAACAATGGAACAATTATTAGCGCATAGATATAGAACACAAAGAATTCTATAAATTGAGCAAGTGATGAACTAAAGATAGTTCTTAAATAAGTAGCTACAGGTTTCATCCATATATATAGTGGAATAAGCGCAAATACACCAATAATAAATCGATCCTTCCAATTTAGTTCTTCATCAAATTGATAGTTTCTTCTTTCAAAGTATCGACATATCGCATAGCTTGATATTAGGCCTATACCTTGATAAGAATCACCTTTCATTTTATTTGGATCAACAAGTAAAGAACTATCATCTAAGTAAACCAATGGATATGATTTTAGTTCATAATAAGCAAGCAAGACAAGACAAAGGATAATTCCACCTATCAAGATATATTTATCTCTTTTATTGTCTTTATCTGTGTAGTCTTCTATTTTTACCGCAAGATAGCACATGATAGTAGTTGCGATAAAGCCAACTATTACATCTTGAGGTGTATGTACTCCTAAGTAGTTTCTTGAAAATAAGACAAGTACAACAACGATAAAACAAATGATTGATAATAGTTTTTGTTTATTCTTATTAAGCCAATAGCCAATATGCCCTGCGGTACTTGTAGCCCATGTAGAGTGGCCGCTTGGAAATGAGTATCCTGTTGCGGTTAACTTTGAATCACCATAAGGAAGTACTCTACTGTCTCTAATCCAGGGTCTATATACACAAAATGTTAGTTTTAATAAACCATTCATCAAGATACCTAGATTAAAGCCTAATAGAAATCTTTTGCCAGCTTTTCTATCTATTGACCAATAAATCATACACATAATGGCTAATGGCCAAAAGCTAATGATGAAGTCTGATATCCACATCATGAATGGTGCTAAAAAGGCTCCTACACCATTTCTAAATTCTTGTAACAACAATAAGTATTCAATATCCATAACATCCCCTTTTACATTTATAAATGATAAACATAATAGGAATTAATGACAAGACAAATTGTTTAATACTTCAATGATATTTTTAATATCTAACGGTTTAGTAATATGACCATTCATGCCAGCATCAATGCATGCTTTCTTATCATCATTAAAGGCATTGGCTGTCATGGCTATAATAGGGGTTCGAACCCCATGGGTTCGAATCTTTTTAGTAGCTTGTAGTCCATCCATTACTGGCATCATGATGTCCATAAAGATATAGTCATAAGTATTTTCTTTTACTTTATCTACCGCTTGTTTGCCATTATAAGCTTCTTCAATTATTAGTCCTTCATCCTCTAGTAACATCCTCGTAATTTCCATATTTATTTCATTGTCTTCAACTACTAAAGCTTTCTTGCCCTTTAAATCGATAGTTAATTTATTGTTTGTTTCTTTCTTATAAGTTGAACAATTAATTTCAAAAGGAAGAACAATAGTAAAAGTTGTACCAACATTTTCTTCACTTTCTAGTTTTATTGTTCCATTCATTTTTTTAACAATGTCTTTAACAATCGCCAGGCCTAATCCAGATCCGGAAAAACCAGTTTGACTTTTCTTGTTTTCTTGAGCGAATGGTTCAAAGGCTTTTGATTGGAATTGCTTTGACATACCTAGCCCTGTATCAGTACATACAAACTTAAAGATAGCTTGGTTGTTGCCACCTTTAATTTCTTCGCAAGTAAAAGTAATGCTTCCACCTTTTTTGTTGTATTTAACAGCGTTAGATGCGATATTCATAAGTATTCTATTTAAATGAAGACTACTGCCGATTAGATTGTGATGCTTAATGTCAAAGTACTTATTGACTTCAATGTTGTTTTCACTGGCAACTATTTCAATAGTAGATAGAACTTTATTAATAATATCGTCTATACAAAATTCTTTGTTTTCTAGATCAATGTTACCTGATTCTAGTTTGCCAATGTCCAAAACATTATTAACAAGTTCTAACAAATAGTCAGCGCTTTTTAACATTTTGTCTTTATATTCTTTTCTTAAGACAGGATCATTTTCATATTTTTCTGATAGATTCAAAAGACCAATGATTCCATTCAATGGTGTTCTAATATCATGAGACATTCTTCTTAAGAAACTAGTCTTAGATACATTAGCTCTTTTGGCATCCAAAGCTGCATTTCTTAATTCTTCTTGTAGCTTTAATTCATAGGTTTTTTCATCAGTGATGTTTCTTGAAACAAATAAAGCTGTTTTAACATTGTTGTTATTATCTCTAGCTTTGACAATAAAACGTGATATATACCAATTTCCATCATTGTTTAAATGCTCAATAGTAACAGTATCAATATCTTTTAATCTTTCATTTAGTGTATCTAAATTTAGGAAAGTTAAGACATCATCTACCATGTCTTTGACAACAATTTTTTCAACAATCGTTTTAACAATAGCATCAAAATTACCTATTTTTCCTTTATACATGTTTTCATTGATACCTTTAACTATTTCATAGTTATGATTATTCAAATCAATTAAATACATTGTTGTATATAAAGTAGCTAAGGTATTAATTGTTTCAGCATGTTTCTTTTCTAACTTTAAGGCATTTTTAAGCATTTCATGTTGATGAATTTGTTCTCTTACAAGATTATCAACATCATAATGATAGCCTCTAAGCAAATAGCCACCTTCAATCTTTTTGGCAGCACCACCACATCTTACATATCTTTTACCAAGCGTTGGATGATTCCAAAGATAAGTAATTTCATCAATGTTTCCATCTTTCATACTTTGGATACAATCTAAAACCAAGGAAGTAGATTCCTTACATATTCTTGAATACCAAAAATCATAAGTATCCTTAGGATTAATGTTTTTATCTTGAATACCAAGTACTTCTAGCATTCTATCATCTGCATTTAAACGTGATGGTTTTTCATCATATAGCTCTATAGACCATGTTCCCATTCTAGAAGAAGAAATAATGTCATGCAATTCTTCTAGTTTTAAATTGTTTTCTTTTAATGAATCATTTTGTCTCTCTATTTTTTCAATAAAGTCACTTATATCAGTAAGTGTTCCTTGATAGAAAGTTTCTTCATCAACCCTTACAATAGAACTAGCATCGCTTACCCATATATAACCATTTTTGCCTAGCATTCTATAGATTACATCACTTGTTTTATCCGATATGTTGTTTGTGCCGATTTTATCAACATACAAGTTTACTAAAGCTCTATCATCAGGATGAAGCATGTTTATAAACTTATTATCAAATTTAGTTTCAATATCCTGTTTAGTCCAACCAAAAATATCTAAGAAACGCTTAGAAATATAGATGAATGGAAAGCCTTCTTTATTAGCACATCTATGATAACCACCAGGCATATTTTCTAGTGTTAATTTCGAAGTTAAGTTTTGTCTTTCTAGTTCATTATGACGATCTATAAAATCCGTCATATCATAACAAATGCTAACTATAGCAAGCCTATTATCAGTAGTTTTTATAACCTTGCCCTTATCAACAGTCCAAAACCATGTTCCATCTTTTTTAGGCATACGATAAGTTGTCTTATAGCTCATGCCTTCATAGAATTGACCATTATTTAAGTCTTTTAATACTCTATTAAAGTCTTCTGGATGAATAGTATTAGATACTAAGCTATTGATGCCTTTAGCTAGATCATCAACATCTTCATATCCTAGCATTTGAGCCATTTTTTCATCAGCACAATATAAAGGAAAGCCATCTTCACAATAACCACCAATGCTTCCTACTTTTCCTTCTTTTGATAACTCAAGAAATATTGAATTATTTTTATTAGAATCATCCATAAAAAATCCCCAACTTTATGGGGATATTATACAATTAATGAGTTATATAAAACAATAAATTATACGGTTATAATTATATTTTATAACTATGATAATCTACCTTCTTTCATTTCATATACTACATCGCAAACATTCATTGTCGAAGTACGATGTGATACAAGGATGATTGTTTTATCATTAGCTTCTTCTTTTAATGATTTTAAGATAATGCCTTCATTTAAAGAATCAAGATTACTTGTAGGCTCATCTAATAGTATCAAATTAGAATCATGTAAGAAGGCTCTAGCGATACCGATTCTTTGTTTCTCACCACCCGATAAACTATCACCTAGTTCAGAAACCTGGGTGTCATAGCCATTAGGTAAGCTTTCAATAAAATCATGAATTGAAGCTTTTTTACATGCTTCTTGGATTTCTGAAAGCGTTGCATCTTTTTTAGCTAGACCTACATTGTTGGCAATAGAATCATGGAAAAGTTGTGTTTCTTGACTTACATAGCTTTCTAGATCCCTTAACTTTTTAGTAGGCATTGTTTTTACATCTTCTTTATCTACTAATACGTTTCCTTTATTAACATCATAGAAACGCATTAATAGTTTTAATATTGTTGACTTACCAGAGCCACTAACACCATGAATGCCACTTATTTTGCCAGGTTTAAAATCAATTGAGTAATCATCTAAGATAAGTTCATCATCATAGCTAAAACTTACATTGTTTATACTTGCCCCAGCAAAAGAATTGTTGTTTGTATATTCGTCGTCTATTTCTTCAACCATTGGTTTTTCTTCAAGTAATGATAATACTCTTTCTCCGCTGGCAAGTGTTTGGTTTAAATTATTAGATAAACTAGCTAAGGCAACTGTTGGGCCAAATGATGACATCATAGCTACAGTACAAATTATCACACCATTAAAGTCCATTATTCCTTTTTGGTATAAACAAATAGATAAGGCAAACATCATTAATGAACTAAGCATAATAAATAAATTAGTAAATGATCTTTGACTTCCTTCGGCTTTACTAAGTTTTTCTTGAATGTTAGATAATCCTTTTGAAAGATTACTAATTTCTTTTTCTCTTTTGTTTCCTTGATTATATTGAATGGTTTCATCTAGTCCTCTTAAAGAATCTAAGACAAAGCTATTTAAATTGCCAAATTCATTGCGATATTTAAGGCCTATATCATTTCCTTTTTTACCATTGTATAAAGGAATTAATAGCCCTACGACAACATAGGCAAATAAAGCAAGTAATCCACAATAAATATTAAAGTTAAAGATAAATACCACCATTATTAAGGAAGTAAGTATCGCAATAGCGATTGGTGAAATTGTATGTGCATAGAATACTTCAAGTAATTCAATGTCGGTAGTAATAATGGAAATAAGGTTTCCTTTATCTTGGCCATCTAGTTTAGCAGGACATAATTTTCTTAGTGAAGCAAACACTTTATGACGTATGATGGCTAACAATTTAAAGGCGATAAAGTGATTACAATATTGTTCTATGTAGTGTAGTACACCTCTTAAAACCGCAATAAGCACCATAACTGTTAGAATTGTATGAATACTTGCAATATTGCCATTTAATATCGCACATAAGGCAGTGCTTGCTAAAATGGTCAAAAAGATAGCACACAAATAGCCAATAGTTCCAAGTATTATGGCTGCCAACATAATTAAAATAAGGGGTTTAACTAGGACTATTAGGCTAGTCATTATTGATATAGCGCTTCTTCTTTTATTCATGATGAGCCTCCAATCCATAATTCTCTAAGGCAATTTGGCTATTATAGATATTAGCGTAATCGCCATTTAATTTAATTAATTCTTCATGTTTACCAGATTCAGTTATCAATCCATCCTTTAAGAAATAAATAATATCGGAATTAACAACATTAGCTAAACGATGAGATATCAATAATACTGTTTTTTCTTTTGCCAAATTTTTAATTACTCGCATAATTATTTCTTCGCTTTCAACATCAATATTAGAAGTTGCTTCATCAAAGATATAGATAGAAACATTTTCTTTTAGTAAGGCTTTTGCGATTACTAGTCTTTGAGCTTGGCCACCTGATAAATTACTGGCTTTTTCAAGTAGTTTGGTGTTTAGTCCATCTTGGCTATTTAAGAAATCTAATAGATTAACTTTTTCAAGCACTTCTTCCATTTGTGATTGTGTAGCATCTTCTTTAGCCATCAATAGATTTTCTTTAACAGTTCCCTTAAATAAATAACTGTTATGTTTAACAAGTAAGACGTGCTTTAGTAAATCTTCTTCATTAATTTTGTTTAATGATTTATTATCGATTAATATTTGACCACTATAGTTTGTATTCTTACCACTCAAAATAGAGGCAATAGTACTTTTACCACAACCTGATTCACCAACTAGTGATATAAAACTATTTGATGGAATATTTAAACTTATTCCTTTTAGTATTTCTCTATTTTCATCATATGAGAAACAAACATCTTTAAATGAGATATCTAGTGGTTTATTTTCCAATGTAACATCTTTTATTTCACTTTCATTAAGATCTAGTATTTTAAAGATCTTATCGCTAGCAGCCATGCCATTCATGGCGATATGAAAGTATGAACCAAGTAGTCTAAGTGGTAAGAAGAATTCACTAGCAAGCAATACAATACAAAGAGTTCCACTGATTGAGATATTTCCTTTAGAAAACTCGAGAATAGCAGTAAGCATGCCGACAGCAGCTCCACCATAGGCAACAATGTCCATAACACTTGTAGAATTTAGTTGCATCGTTAATACTTTCATAGTGATGCGTCTAAATTCTTGAGATTCCCCGTCCATTTCTTCAGCCTTTTTTTGATCAGCTTGATAAACTTTTAAAGTAGTTAGACCTTGTAGATTTTCTAAGAAAGAATCACCAAGGCCTGTATAGATACTCCAGTATTTGTTTAATAATTTCTTGGCAATCTTTTGAACAACAACAATGGAAATAGGAATAAGTGGTACGCATATTAAAAGTACAATGCTAGCTTTAAAGCTAATTCTTTTTAAGATAACAAATAAAGTAATTGGTGCAAGTAGACTATAAAAAAGTTGTGGTAAATACTTGCCAAAATAAGTTTCTAATTGTTCAACGCCTTCAGTTGATACTTGTACTATTTCACTTGTCGCAACTTTCTCATTATAAGAAGAACCAAGTCTAAGCATCTTTTCATAGATTTTTTCTCTTAGTATTCTTTTTACATCGCTACTAGCAAGATAGGTGGTTTTAGTTATAGCCTTATCGCATAGATATTTAACTATAATTACAATTACAAATTTGATGATTGCCGCCTTAATCAATTCAAAAGTTAATGTTTCATAATACAAATTTTCAATTAAATCAGACAAAGCAAAAATCATTACTACTTGGCTAATTAAATTAAGCCATTGAAAAAGGATAGTATAGATAATATATTTTTTAGAATGATCTAATAATTTAATTAGTCTTGTTTTTATCATTAAAGCTTTGTCTCCTTTTTTCTTGTTTACTACTTATTAGATGCCACAGCGCAAGTACAGGATGATAGATAATCATCCTAGGGCCGCAGTAGCGCATTACGGTTCTAATTTTTTCGCGCATTTCCGGTTTATAACAATGTACCTTACAATTGACACAAAATGTCTTATCTTTCATGAAAGGACATTTTTCACTACGCTTTTTAGCGTATTCCACAAGTTCCTTGCATTCAGGACATAAGTCGCTTGTATGATGGTTATTTCTACAATATAGTCGTATCATTTCTTCTACAACCATTTGTTCCTTTAATCTTTTCTTTTCTATGTTCAAGGGCTACCTCCATTTAACCTACATATTATAACCAATCAGTTAGCACTTGCAAACCAAATAAAAACTAAAGTGTTATCTTTAGTTTTTTATTTAAGAAACGAAAGCTGCGGCATCTTGTTTTCTTTAATGATTAAATCAAGCATATTGGCGAAACCTTTTGGATCTTCTATTTGAAATTGCATATGATTGTAACCATTAAATATTGGATAGTTTCCATAGGGATAAGCTTTTATTACAGCATCACGATATTTAAAGTGGTCTTCAATACTACCAAATTCAAAATATGTATGTTCTTGAATAGATTTAGATAATTCAGGAAATGGTTTATCTTGTAA
>CAVEWG010000050.1:0-11728 GCA_963619285.1 Oscillospiraceae bacterium
GGTTTATGGTTGGTGATTATAAAACAAGACCAAACGTAGTTGGAGGAATAGAAACAATCAAGCCAAAAGATGTTGCCGATTACATACAAAAACTTTTAAATGAATATAATTCAAAAGAAATCAAAACTATTGAAGATATTATCGCATTCCATCATGATTTTGAATGTATTCACCCTTTTCAAGATGGAAATGGCAGAGTTGGTAGATTAATAGCTTTTAAAGAATGTTTAAGATTCAACATCATTCCCTTTATTATTGAAGATTCTAAAAAATATTTTTATTATCGTGGCCTATCAAAATGGAATGAAGAAAAAGGGTATCTTATCGACACCTGTTTAGATGGACAAGATACCTTTAAAAAATTATTAGATATATTTGATATTGAATACTAGATAAAGGAGGACATCATGTTTTCATCTCTATTAAATAAAAACGAAGATCAAATTGAAGAACTAGAAGATGAATATCTTATAGAGCTTGCAAAGAAACGTTTGAAAAAATATGATCCATCTAATTTGCTTTCACAAGAAAAGGTATATGAAATGCTTGATATTAAAGAAGAAGATCTTGAAAACTTTGATCAAATCGAAATCGAATAATGACGACAAAAAATAATCTTAGCTTTTCTTGTACTCTAGTAAAGTAAATCCATCATACTTTGTTTGGTTTACTAATTCATAACTATTTAAATCAAATTCAGGAAAATAAGTATCGCCTGTATGTTTACCATCAACTAAAGAAATATATAGCTTCTTACAATATGGAAGTGTTTCTTTATAGATACTAGCGCCACCACATATCATTATTTCTTCATCTGTGTTTTCATTTTCTTTTAAGAAAGGCTCCAAATTAGATACATAAGATACATCACTTGTATCTTCTTTTTTATTCTTAGTAATGATAATAGTATGCCTATTAGGGAGAGGCTTACCGATAGACTTAAAAGTATTGTTGCCCATCACAATTCTTTTATTTATAGTATGAGCCTTAAAATGTTTTAAGTCTTCAGGTAAATGCCAAGGTATACTTCCCTTATAGCCAATTACTCTATCTTCATCATATGCAACAATTAAGCTAAACATTAAACAGATACAGCTCCTTTGATTGCTGGATATGGGTCATAATCTTCAATCTTGATATCTTCATATTTAAAATCAAAGATATCTTTTACTTCCGGATTTAAAACAAGCTTTGGCAGTTTTCTAGGAGCTCTAGATAATTGTTCATGTATTTGATCAACATGGTTTAAATAAATATGAGCATCACCAAAAGTATGAACAAATTCATATGGCTCTAAATCACATACTTGAGCAACCATCGCAAGAAGTAATGAATAAGATGCGATATTAAAAGGCACACCTAAGAACACATCACCACTTCTTTGATATAGTTGACATGACAATTTCTTGCCATCGGCGCTTACATAGAATTGGAATAAAGAGTGACATGGTGGTAAAGCCATATCCTTTACTTCAGCTGGATTATAGGCAACAACCATATGTCTTCTAGAGAACGGATCTTTCTTGATGTTTTCAACAAGTTCCTTGATTTGATCAATTCCACCAAAATCACGCCATTGTTTACCATATACTGGACCTAGATTTCCATATTTGTCCGCAAACTCTTGGTCGTTTCTTATTTTCTCTACAAATTCTTCAAGGGTTTCACCCTTATAGTCTTTACTATTTGTATAGTCTTTATATGGCCATTCATTCCAAATACCAACTTTTTTATCTACTAATGGTTTAATGTTAGTGCTACCACTTAAAAACCAAAGCAGTTCTTCAAAGATACCCCTATAGAACACCTTTTTAGTAGTCAACAAAGGAAAACCATCTTGTAGATTAAAACGCATTTGATAGCCAAAAGTAGAAATAGTACCTGTGCCTGTACGGTCTTTTCTAGTTTCACCATTTTCCAAAATATGTTTACATAAGTCTAAATATTGTTGCATCAGTTTAAACACCTTTCTAATTCTTTATAAGTCTCTTTTAAATTCTTATGGACTATGCCTTGAATGCCCACTGTTTTTGCCCCTTCTATATTAGTTGGTAAATCATCTATAAATAAGCACTCATCAGCTTTTAAATTATATCTATCAAGTAAAGTTAAATAGATTTCTTTTTCTGGTTTTACCTTTAGAATACTATAGGAAATTAACATGCCATCAGCATTTCTGATAAAAGGGCACAAATCATAAGTATAGGCAAATGCGTCTTTTGGATAATTAGACAAAATATAATACTTAAGCCCCTTTTGTTTAACAAGATCTATCATCTTTTGATTCTCTTTGATAGGAACAATTACATTTTCCATCCAAGGACCACTTAGAAAATTAGTTATTTCATCCTTTAAACAAGGATACTTTAGACAAAAAGCCTTTATATATTCTTCCTTAGTTTGATATAGACCTCTATCCATATCATTCCATATTTCATCTTTAATAGTGCTATTTAATATCTCAAGGGCCTTGTTGTCATCATAGCCTAGTGACTTTATATACTCTAAAGGATGGAAATCAATAAGGACATTTCCTAAATCAAATATTACATTTTTAATTGCCATGTTTAAATTCTACTATATTCTCATATTTAATTCGACTAAGTTCTTCATCCATGATTTGATTAAATGTTTTATCATCTACTTCTGTTTCAATATCACTTGCCAAAGCATCATCCGCAAAGGCATCAAATACTTTTTGTTTATTTTTTAAAACATTAGTAATCTTTTCATCTATTGTCTTTTCACAAAGTAAACGATAAACAAGTACATTTCTAGTTTGGCCCATACGATAAGCTCTAGAAATAGCTTGGTTTTCAATAGATGGCTTAAATTGGGGCTCACATAATACCACAACTGATGCCACTTGGATATTTAAGCCTGTTCCACCAGAAAGAATTTGAGCAGCCAACACAATCTTATCTTTACTGTTTGTAAATTCATCAATTAATTCTTGTCTTTTCTTAGGAGACAGGGAACCATTTATTGGTCCAACACATATATCTTTAAACTGGTTATATACTTTTTCGATTGTGTCTAAAAAGAAAGAAAAGACAATGATCTTTCTATTTTCTTGTTTAGCCACCTCTACTATCTCTTTTAGTCTATTCATCTTACTAGACTTAGACATATCATCAATATTGAAAGATACTCTTCTAGCCAAGACATAATTTTGCGATATAACCGCTTTATAATAAGCTAACTTTTCATCACGCAATAGCTCACACCACTGATTCTTTTCTTCTTTTTCAGGAAGTTCTTTTAAAACATCTTCTCTTTTTCTTCGATAATAAACAGGCGTAATTATTTCCTTAAAAGAATTAGCTTGGGCTAGATATTCTTTACCAATTAGTTTTTTAGCGATATCAGGTCTTAGAATCTTTATTAAGTTAATCATTTCATCGACATTGTTTTCTAAGGCAGTACCTGACATAAACAAAATACGATCACTGTATTTGCATATTTCTCTAACACTAGTAGATCTTATGGTTTCATAGTTTTTAATATAGTGAGCTTCATCAACTATCAACATTGAAAACTTAAAATTATCTTCAAACTTAATCATTGAAGTAGTTTCATAAGTTGTAACACCTACTCCACCTTCTTTGATCCATTTATCTAATTGCACTTGTTTATCTTGGCCATATATCTTAATAACACTTAGTGTGCTTTTATCGCTTACTTCCTTGCACCAGTTGATAATAACACTCGCAGGGCAAACAACCAAGAACTTATTTTCACCTTCATTGTTTAAAGAAACCATGGCCGCAATAGCTTGAATTGTTTTGCCAAGTCCCATTTCATCACCAAGTAATACTTTCTTTTGATTAAGAATATACTTAACGCCCCATTTTTGATAGTTTCTGAGTTCACACTTAAGACCCGCTTGCTTAACGTCTTGATTCTTTACTTCTTCAACAATATCTTTAGGCAAGCCATAGTTATCATCCATATTTAAAGTAACATCAGGAACTATTTTTTCAAGTGTCGTAATTAAAGAAACGCTATTGGCTTTAAAGTAATCAAAGGGATTAGAACCATCTTTTTCAATATCATCAAGTGTATGAAAAATAGATGAACAAGCCCTTCCATAGTCACCATTTAATTGATTAGAAAGTTCTGTTTCATCGTTAGTTTGAATTAATTCACTTATATGCTTATTATCTAGTTTATTGATTAGATTTAATTGTTCATTAACTTTATGGTATTTAATTAATTCACTTAATAAATTCTTATAATCATCGCTTTGATTATCGATACTAATTTTTAATCTAGCTTCAGATTTAGCGTTATCTTTTACATCATTGATTAATTTTCTAAGTGAATAGACATTGTCTTTACTGATGCCATCAACATCCGCAAGTTTAAACAAATCAGCCTTAGAAATATCATAGGCATTAAAATAACCAGCATCATTTAACTTTTTAACATGAATAATATTGTTTTTATTTATATCATTAAGCGAAATGTTTTTGAGAATATTATCAGTTTCAGTTTCAATTAAATCATAACAAATCTTCTTTACATTGCCACCATGATGGTCTAATAAAACATTTACTTTATTTAAGTAAGACAATATATTTTTAGCTCTAGAAATTATTTCTTTTTCCATTATTTAATATTATTGTTTAAAGCTTTCTTTAGCTTATCAATTTCAATTGGCTTAGATACAAAATCATCCATACCAACTTCTAGAGACGCTAATCTATCTTCATCAAAAGCTGATGCGGTCATGGCAATAATAGGGGTTCGAACCTCATGGGTTCGAATCTTTTTAGTTACTTCATAGCCATTATAATAAGGCATCTGAATATCCATTAAGATACAGTCATAAGTATTATTTAAAATCATATCGATAGCTTGTTTACCATCTTTGGCCCTTTTGACAATAATTGACATATCTTCAAGAATAGCCGTGATGACTTCCGCGTTAATATCGTTATCTTCAACAACCAGAATCGTTTTATTACTTAAGTCCTTATATTGAACTATTTCTTCATTTTCTTGAGTTTTTTCAGCAATTTTTAATTTATAAGTAACCGTAAAAGTGCTGCCCTCACCAAGTTTACTATCTACTGCAATTGAACCGCCCATTAAATCAATTATTGACTTAACAATAGGAAGGCCTAGGCCCGTGCCACCACTATCTTTTCCCTTAGAAGTGCTTTCTCTAACAAACTTATCAAAGACATGAGGCAAGTATTCTTTAGACATGCCAACACCTGTATCAGATACGCTTACTTTATAGGTTGCATAGCCCTCTTCATCACATTCTAGTTCTTTTACATCAATAGTTACTGAACCATTGTTTGGTGTATATTTAAAAGCATTAGAAATTAGATTCAACAACACTTCTCTAAGTTTTACTTTATCGCAATAACAATAATTATGTTTGATATCTTTGTTTATTGTAAACTTGATATTTTTATCTTGAGCTTGTTTTTCAAAAAGTGCATAAATGTCTTTATCGATACTATCAGTATCCCAAACGTTTTCATTTAAAATCGCTTTACCAGATTCGATACTAGCGATATCCAAGACATTGTTTATTAAAGACAACAAGAAGTCGCTTGATCCTTTTATCTTTTCTACATAAGATAGACATTTTTCTTTTTCATCATAATGTTTTTCAATTAGTTCAGAAAAACCAACAATGGCGTTCATTGGCGTTCTAATGTCATGAGACATACTATATAGATAATCACTCTTTGCCCTACTTGCTTCAATTAATTTAATTTCCGTTTCCTTTTTATATTGGCCATATAAGAAAGTATGGATAAAACAACAGCCAATCAAAAAACCAATTGAATAAGCCGGAAAGAAGGAATTAAACATTTGAGCAAAAGATGAAGCGATACTAATTAAGCTAAAACTTAACATGACAATACTATCATTCTTGTTCTTTTTCATATTTTTAAGCGCAAAGATTGCTGATCCGCCAAAGATAATAACAATCACAAATAAAGCTGCATATCTTAAATAAGTGGACTTATAGATGCCATTTGCATCAACATAGAAAATATTGGTTGCGATATGGTTTATAAATAAAACAACGCAGGCAAACACCGCGAATATCTTGCCAACAATTTTAAAGAAATGGCCAGCTTTTTCACTTATTTCCAAATAATCAGAAACATAACTCATCCAACAAAGTATGACATAAGCAAGACATAAATTATATAAAACGGTTGATACATATAGTACTCCTGGTAGCTTTTGCCACTTGGCAAAGCCCCATATAGCATCAATCAAAAAGAAGTCACAAAAAGAAAACAGAAACCTACGATAAGGCCTAATATTTACATAATTTGATTTATATTCACTTCCAAACAAAACATCATAGTTAATGATGTTATGCACAACAAAAGCGATTAAACCTATCAGAAAATATAAGTCTACTACCATATTCTAAAATAACCCTACAATATCCCCTTTTTCATTTATATCAATTTTATCTGCTGCTGGTTGTTTTGGCAAACCAGGTAGAGTTAAAACATTTCCAGCATATACCACTATAAAATCTGCGCCTGAGGCAATCTTTAAATTTTTAACTGTTAAAGTAAAATCACTTGGCGCACCAAGTAGCTTTGCGTCATCACTAAATGAATAAGGTGTCTTAGCGATACAGATTGGTAAATTATCATAACCTAATGAATTGATTCTTTCTAGTTGTTTAAGTGCTTCTTCACTATACTCTACACCTGTTCCATGATAAATCTTTTTAACAAGTGTTTCGATTTTTTCCTTAACACTTAAATTCAAATCATATGCGAAACTAAAATCATTATCTTTATCACATAAAGAAACAACTTCATTAGCTAATTCTATACCACCTAAACTGCCTTTGCCGTGTACATCACAAAGAATAGCATTTACACCATGTTTTAAGCATTCTTCTTTTACGATTTCTATTTCTTCTATATCATCACTTTCAAAATGATTGATGGCTACGCATACTGGCAAATGATAGACATCTTTAATGTTTGTGATATGTCTAATTAAATTAGGCAAGCCCTTTCTTAAAGCGTCTATATCTTTATTATGAAGATCTTCTTTAGCTAAGCCACCGTTATATTTAAGTGCTCTTAAAGTGGCAACAAGCACTACACAATTTGGCTTTAAGTTAGCTTTACGACATTTAATATCTAAGAATTTTTCAGCGCCTAGATCGACACCAAAGCCAGCTTCAGTAACGGTATAATCAGCTAAAGACATACCTAGTTTTGTGGCTAATATGGAGTTACAACCATGAGCGATATTGGCAAATGGTCCACCATGTATTAGGGCAGGTGTATATTCTAAAGTAGAAACTAGATTTGGATTAATGGCATCTTTTAATAAAGTAGCCATTGCCCCTTGAGCATTTATATCGCTAGCTTTAACAGGTTTATCATCATAAGTATAAGCAACAATAATATTGCCTAGTCTTCTTTTTAAATCACTTAGACTATTAGAAAGACAAAGCACTGCCATAACTTCGCTAGCAACCGTAATCTCAAAGCCATCTTGTCTTTCAACGCCGTTGGTTTTGCCACCAACGCCATCAATTATTTTTCTAAGTTGTCTATCGTTCATATCAACACATCTTTTAATAGTGATACTACTTGGATCTATATTTAAGCTATTGCCTTGATAGATATGATTATCTAACAAAGCACATAATAAATTATTGGCAGCACCTATTGCGTGGAAATCACCAGTAAAATGAAGATTGATGTCTTCCATTGGGCTAACTTGAGCATGTCCACCTCCTGTTGCCCCACCTTTTAGCCCAAACACCGGACCTAGAGATGGTTCTCTTAAACAAACAATTGATTTTTTACCAATCCTTCTTAAAGAATCAGCTAAGCCAATAGTAATTGTTGTCTTGCCCTCACCTGCTGGCGTTGGGTTTATGGCACTTACTAAAATTAGTTTACTGCTTGGATTATCACTAGCTAAATGATAATCAATTTTAGCTTTATATTTGCCATAGTATTCAACATGTTCCTCATCAATGTTAAGTTCTTTTACTACTTCACTTATTCTTTTCTTTTCAATCTTGTTTGCGATTTCAATATCAGTCATAACAATTCCCCTTATATTATTATTCCACTAAGATGATCTATTTCATGTTCAATGGTTTCAGCAATTATGCCGCTATATTCTTCAATATGTTTTTTAAAATCAAAGTCATAATACTCTACTTTAACCCTTTGATGACGTATACAATCTCTTGTACCACTTAAGGATAGACATCCCTCTTGTGCTCTATATTGGCCACTTTTACTTATTATTTTAGGATTAAACATTACTATATCCATAAAGCCCATACTAACTACAATGATACTTTTATCTACACCTATCATATTGGCCGCCATACCAATGCAAGATTCTTTATGAGCTTTTAAAGTATCAAGCAAATCATATCCTACTTGAATATCAGCTTTACTAGCTTTTTTAGCTTTCTTTGATAAAAAGAAAATGTCCTTACAAATTGGCTTAATCATACAAACATTATAATTTATAATAGAGTTATGCGATTAAAAAAAGGATTCACTCTAGCCGAATTATTAATAGTAGTAACCATTATTGCCATACTTGTAGCTATTGGAATACCTATATTTAATTCTCAATTAGAGAAATCAAAAGAAGCAACAGATGCCGCCAACATCAGATCTAAATATGCAGAAATGATGACAGAGCTAGTATCGGGAAACTATAATTATGATACAGATGGTAATAAATATGTTGTAGAGCTTGTACAAACTAAAGATAATTGGCAAACTAGTATGAGCTTACCTTTCAATAAAATAAACGGTTATCCTAAAAAGAATGGTAAAGCAACCTTATACTATAAAGATGACTTATCAATACTTGATTTTGGAAATAACACTTCAATTGAAGATGTTAAGAAAAACGCAACTAAGTATTCAACTAGTAATCAATACAATAAAAAAGGAACACTATATGTTTATAATGGAGCTTACTTTATAGCTGTCGAAGATAAAGAGGGTGATAAAATCCCAAGTGATAATGAAAAGAGCCTATTTAAAGTTAACTTTGACAATATTTTTGAAATAGATAGTCAAACAGATGAAGAATATGAAAAAATCGGTGCAGGGAGTCACCGAGGTGATGTCATCTATGTTAAAGATGAAAACAAATACTATGTTATTTATGACACAAATAAAACAATAGATAAAGTTTCTAAGAAACAAGAAATAATATTCAATTAATAAAAGTTAATTCCATTGCGACCATTTTCTTTTGTGACATATAAGGCTTTATCAGAGTCTTTAAAGATGTCATCAGTTGGATTTTTTCTATCAGTTAAGGCTACACCAACGCTTAATGAAACGATTGGTTCACCATTATTTGAAATAGCTAATTGTTTGTTTATTTCATCAATCTTGTCTTTGATTGTATGGTTTAGCTCGCTATTCATTTCAACCATAATAACCGCAAATTCATCGCCACCAATTCGACATATATGATCTATTGTTCTAAATGTTGTTGATAAAAGAGTAGCAACTTTCTTTAAGATAATATCGCCAGTAGCGTGGCCATAAGTATCATTTACGGTTTTAAAGTTATCAACATCAATTAAGATAAGAGCGAATTGATTATTGTCTTTTTTAAAGATATCAAGTATTGAATCAAAAGAACCCCTATTTAATAAGCCCGTTAAAGGATCATGTTCAGCATTATGCTTCATGAGTCTCTCTCTTTCTGTATTTTCAATATAAACATCATTATATGTAGTAGCTAATATTTGAAGCTCTTTAGCTCCTAATACAGGAATTAGTTCATCTCTTTTGATACTTTCGTTATAAACCAATAATGGTTTAATGATGTTTAGATATACAAGACCACAATCTACAAGAATTATTAGCACCAATAAAACAATCGCGATTTCAAGTTTCTTGTAGACATCTTTAAAAACATCAGAAGCGTTATTTTGTTCATTTAATAGTTCTGTGCTTACTTTATTTAAAGAAGTAGATACTTCATTTGATACAAAAGTATAATTTGTTTCATAGCTTGCACTATTTACAAGTTGTCTAGCTTTATTGATTTTGTCATAGTCACTTAAATCTTTATCTTCTTGTTTGAGTTCTATGTCTAACAATCCACTAGGAATAGAAGTGTTTTCATCAGTTATAACATCTTCAATAAGTCTTAGGGCATATTTATCTGTATCCATTAGTTTGTTAGATAGTTCAAGTGCTTTTTCTAAATACTTTAAACCACCAGAATCACTTACTAAATTTTTTAAGTCTTCAATAGCTTTCTCTCTTGATTTTATAACGTCAGCTTCTAAAAAATATTCATCAATATATGTTTGTTCAACAGTAGATACTGCAAGCCTTACTTGTCTATTTAATTTTTTGGTTCCAACTTCAAATTTCTTGATGGATTTTTCAGCAGTCATATAGTTAGCGGTCGAATTGCTGACGATTGTATATTTTTGTTTTCCAAAAACGCATAAAAGAACGCACAATAAAGCGATAGTGCTTGTTAAAATAATGCTTATTCTGCTTATTGTTTTTATTTTTAGATGCTTATTCATGTACAAAAGAATTATAGCACAAGGTTATAAAAAAGCCATTATTTTAAAAATAATGGCTAATTTCTATTCTAGTTCAAAAGCACCAGTATATAGTTGATAATATTGTCCCTTCTTAGCAAGAAGTTCTTCATGAGTTCCTCTTTCAATTACTGAACCATGGTCTAATACAAGAATTACATTCGAGTTTTTAACCGTTGATAATCTATGAGCGATAACAAATACGGTTCTACCATTCATTAAGGCATCCATACCTTGTTGAACAATTTGTTCAGTTCTAGTATCAATTGAAGAAGTAGCTTCATCAAGAATCATTACAGGTGGATCAGCTACAGCAGCTCTAGCGATTGCCAACAATTGGCATTGACCCTGTGATAGAGATGATCCATCACCATTTAGCATTGTATTATAGCCTTCTGGCAATAGTTTGATAAATGAGTGAGCACCAGCAAGCTTTGCGGCGGCAACACATTCTTCATCAGTGGCGTCAAGTCTACCATATCTAATGTTTTCCATAACTGTTCCTGTAAATAAGACAGTGTCTTGTAAAACAATTCCAAGTGATTTTCTTAAAGAAGATTTCTTAATCTTATTGATGTTGATACCATCATATCTAATCTTGCCATCAGCTATATCATAGAATCTATTAATTAGATTTGTAATAGTAGTCTTACCGGCACCAGTTGCGCCTACAAAGGCAATCTTTTGGCCAGGTTTGCCAAATAAGGTGATGTCATGAAGAATTTGTTTATCAGGATTATAGGCAAAGTCAACATCAACAAATCTAACATCGCCCTTAAGTTCTGTATAAGTTAAAGTTCCATCATGATGAGGATGTTTCCAAGCCCAAATATCAGTTCTTTCTTCGCACTCCACAAGTTCACCATTAACCCATTTAGCATTAACAAGTGTTACATAGCCATCATCAGTTTCACTTTCTTCATCCATTAATTCAAAGATACGTTTGGCACCCGCTAAGCCCATAACAATTGAATTGATTTGTGGTGATATTTGTTGAATATTACCAGCAAATTGTCTAGACATGCCAAGGAATGGTACAACAACGGCAATTGAAAATGGAAGTCCTGAAATAGAAAGGTTTGGTATACCTAATTCCATAAATAAGCCACCAGCCATGGCAACAAGTACATATACAATATAAGATACATTATTTAGTAT
>CAVEWG010000051.1:0-11540 GCA_963619285.1 Oscillospiraceae bacterium
CCATCTTTTATTTCAAGGCCATAACAAGCTGTACATTGAATTTGCCAATTCTTTGGATCTTCCATGCCATTATTTGTTTGGCATAGGTAGTAGCCATGTTTAACTGATTTAATCATATCTTCAAGTTTACTATCACCTTCTTTAAAGAAAGTATTAGTCATACGTGTATATACTTTACGTTTATATGATTCTCTTCTGCCATTACCAGTTGGCACAGTTCCTAGCTCTAAAGCACTTAATGAATCGGAAATACCAGTTTGTAGGATACCGTTTTTAATAATATTTGTACTACTTGCCTCTACGCCGTCATCATCAAAGAAATAAGAAGCAGCAGATAGGCAAGCACTTGCTCCATCGTACATATTTACCAAATCACTGGCAACTCTTTTACCAACAAAGTTTTTAGCCTTGGCTCTATTTTTAACAAACATGTCCATTTCTACACCATGTCCAAATGCTTCATGAGCAATCAAACCAGAAATAGATGGATCAGTTATTATTTCATACTTACCAGGTTTAATACTTTCAGCATGTAATAATTTTAAAGCGACGTCAGCACAATTATCTTTAATAGAATCAAGTTCATCTAGTGCATCTAGACTGTTAACACCGTAACCGCCACTATAGTAGCTCTTGATGTTTTCATTTTCTCTAGTTACTACTTGCATCATAGTATTACACCAATCATATTTTTGATCTAAGCATTTATTGTTAGAGATAAATACTTTTGATGTTTCTCTTTTTACAAAAGCTGTCGCAACATTGATGATTTTTTCATCTTTCTTATGAAGATAATCTTTAATAGCAGTTAATCTATCAAAGATTTCTTTATCACTTATTACTTTTTCATCTTCTCTTAAAAAAGATTCCTCATGTTTTTCTTCTTTCAACATTGGAATATTAGCTAAGTATGGGCTTTCAATCTTTAAAGCCTTTAAAACAGTACTAGCCTTTAAACCTTTAATGTCATCGCATGAGTATTCACTGTAGTGACCATCTTTATATACTTTGATGACAAAGCCACATTCATTATCCAAATCATTAATAGAACTGGTACTAGTAGTAACTAAAATTCTTTTAGTCTTTACATAATTACCTAAGACACTTACATAATCATAGGCCTTAGATAATTCATTTACTAGTCTTTTTCCTTCAATGATTCTTGATTTTAAAAAACTATTTAACATATCAACTCTCCTAAAAGAATTATAATCTATAAATTCAAAATAACAATAAAATACAATCAGTATGGCGATTCAATAAATGATTCAATATTGGTTGCTTCTATTTCTTCGCTATTAATCGCTTCTTCTAATCGCTTATTGCAGTTGTCAATTAGTTCTTTATATTCAGATGGTATATTTTTAATTCGATATTTAAGATTTGCGATAGTTTTATTTTTAATTGAATAATTAATTGGCACAAAAGTTAAAGTCTTATTTGTATAGCCAAATGTAGAATCTTCATCAACTACAAAATAAAATAAGTTCTTACAAACATAAGTCGTCATATCAAGATACTCTTCTTTTAGTTTTTCTAAGTCATCAAGTTTATCATCTGATTTGACAAAAGTTACAAATTCATTGTTAACTAGTTTATCTCTTATTTCAAAAAGTGAAAGTGGCGTCTTATTTTCATCTATGAATAATCCATCACTACTTGGATCTAACATTATCCATTTCTTATCATAGATTTCCACAACAACATGGTTGTCTAAATCAAATGGCGAATATGGCATGATTTTCACTCTTCTTGCATAGATGCCTAAAGCCAAACAACACTCTTCTAAGATCTTAGATTTATTTAAACAATTAATACCGTGCTCTTTATTGTTTAAACTATATTCAAGTAAAGCCAAGGCATTACATTCAACATGATTATCATAAAAAGGAGAATGAGCAAGCCTAGGTGCTAAGTTATGTAAAAGATTAAGAGCCTTACTATAATCAGATCCGTAACCTGCAATCTTTTCTAAATCATATTTTTCTTTTAATTCATTGTATTCTTTACAATTAAAAGTATAATTTATTCTTTTGTTGTTACCTTTTTTAAACTTTTGATTGTTAAATAAAATTCCAGAATATACATCAAACATTTCATTCATATTTTTTACCCCTTAAAAGAATAGTTAATATCGCCAGTAATAGAATTTAATATCAATGATTTATCAGCGATCTTTTTATCAGCCATGTCCTTACATTCGATGTGATAATCTTCTTCTAGTCCATCGATTAATACATTTATATCGCCTGATTTAGTATTTAGATTTAATTTATCAACAGCGCCTTCAAAATTAACATCGCCAGAAACAGCTTTGCCATTAAAGCTAATACATTTAATTGTTTCGCTTGTTATATCACCAGATACAGTAGAAACATTGGCATCATTTGTCTTTATATCATTTATTCTTACATCGCCTGATACAGTATTGATAGAAATGACATTAGAGTCTAATTTATTAATTTTGATATTGCCGGATACTGTTTTAATTTTTAATTCATCAATAAAGAAGTCACCTTTTATATCAATATCACTCGATACGCCTATTAGCAACATTTTATTAAGTTT
Source organism: Oscillospiraceae bacterium (assembly GCA_963619285.1). Lineage (GTDB taxonomy): Bacteria > Bacillota_I > Bacilli_A > Erysipelotrichales > Erysipelotrichaceae > Colivicinus. Next base: position 2,569 of record CAVEWG010000051.1, read on the forward strand.
ATAGTTCTTTGGAATATGAATATAGATGTTATCTTTACTTTTATTTATTGAGATAACAAATATTTTCTTTATTTCTTTAATATAGATAGAACCATTATCATTTCTTACTTCAAACTTAGAATTATTACATTCAACATTTATCTTGTCTCCATCATAGGTATCAATATTTATATCAGCTGAAATAGTTTCAATAGAAACAACATCACTTGTTGTTTCATCTATTCTTATTTTCTTATCACCAATAATAGTATAGGCAACTTCCTTTGCGCTACCTAAAGTTTCAATAACTTCTTCTTCACTTTGACCGTTTTCGATTGAATCAAGAATTAATTCTTTAAAATATTCGATCGTTTCATCAACATCGTTATAATTATTTAAGGTCAAAATTTCTCTTAATTCCTTTAAAAAATTTTCCATTATTTTCTCGTCTCTCTTTCTATAAAATCGTATACTTTAATAAGTTCTTTAAAATCTAATAAGTAGTCTTGAATCTTTTCAACACCACTATTAGAAATCTTATACATTTTTCTAAGTCTTCCTTGATGTTCCATGCTGTAAGTAGTAAGATAACCATTTTTTTCAAGTCTTTTTAATATTGGATATAAAGTTGATTCCGAGATTTCGATTGTATCACTTAAATCCTTAATTATCTTATAGCCATATGAATCTTCTTTTAACAAAGCTGCCAAAACACAAATATCTAAACTTCCTCTTTTAAGTTGGGTATCCATTAAAGCATTCTCCTAATATTTTTATAGTCATAGGCAATCCATTTATCTTCATCAATTTGTCTATTAATACCATCTATTTCATTTTCGATATCTTTGATTTTTTTAATCAGCTTATTTGTTAGTTTCATACTTTATACCTCCTAACACATATTACTATATATCACATAGTATTATGTGTCAAGAAGTATTAAAAAACTTGCCTAAGCAAGTTCTAAATAGCCTATTAATACTTTAAGTGTATTATATAAAGCATCTTTATGACTTCTTTCATAGCCATGCGATGCATAGACACCAGGCCCAATTAAGCCATGTTTTACATCGTAGCCAGCCTTTAAAGTAGCTTCTACATCTGATCCATAATATGGATAGACATCAATCGCATAATCACAATCTTGTTTCTTAGCGGCATTTACTAGCTTTCTAACAACATCTCTATCATATGGTCCACCTGAATCTTTAGCACATATTGATACTTGTCTTTCATTACATTCAAGTCCATCACCAATGCAGCCCATATCAACTGATATAGCTTCTTTAACATCACTTGGAATATAAGAACCACCATGTCCTACTTCTTCATAAGTTGTGATCAAGAAATATAATTTATGATTAAGTTTAATATTATTATCCTTAATAAAATGCCCTAAAGAAATTAAAATCGCAACTGATAATTTATCATCTAAAAATCTTGATTTGATATAGCCACTTTTAGTAACTCTAGTACGTGTTTCTAGACACACAAAGTCGCCTACATCAATACCAAGTTTTTTAACATCTTCTTTGTTTTTAACATCTACGTCTAAAACTATTTCAACACTGTCAAAACTTCTTTCGCTTGTTCTTAAATCTTTATTAACATGGCTACTAGCGTTGACTAATTGAAATGTACCTTCATATATTTGATCACCATTTGTATATACTCTAACATTTTCTGTTTCTACGTTAGAGGCAACTAATCCCCCTAAAGGACTAACTAACAAACGTCCATTACTTTTGATTTCTTTTACCATAGCGCCTAGTGTATCGCCATGAGCTTCTAGTAATATATTTGGGTTCAAATTAGGGTTCGAACCACCTACGGTTGAATCTCCTATAGTAACTAAAACGGCACCTTTATTAGTTAAAGTAACGTCATAACCTAACGCAAAGAATTCATCAAAAACTTTCTTAGATATATTTTTGGTAAAGCCAGTTGGTGAATCAATGGCTAATAATTCTTGAGCTTTCTTACAAGCTAGTTCTGCATATTTATAATCCAACATTAATATTCTTCTTTCTTATCATCTTCGATATATACATCTTTAGTGATGTGCTTAAAATATAAAGTCAATAAAACAATTGCCGCTTTAACTAAAAGATATAAGGCAAATTCTAGTCCATCATTATGAAAGCCTTCTTTTATGCAATAAATAATAGAAGCTATAAAAGAGATAGCACAAAGTACTATAACGGTATTGCCACAAAGCGCAAAACGATTAATAGACTTATCTATATCTCTTGGTGTTAAAGCTTTATAGTGCATCAATAACGTAAATATTGAATTCAACAATGATAAAGTCGCTACAAATTCCAAGATATAAATAAAAATTAATATTTGATTATGTAACATACCATAAAATCTAATCAAGCCTCCCGCAATCACAAGAGCTATATAAAGTATGACTATAATAATTAGTTTTATTAGTAACGTCTTTAATTGTTTCTTGTCTAGTGCGACATGCGATAGTCCACTATAGGCATCTTTCAATCTTTCAAACATCTTATTCTCCAAATGTTCTAACCGTAGTATTAGAAATATATTTATTTTTTATTTGCACTAAAGTTTTCATATGTTCCTGTTTCATATGAACCGTTTGTTTATCCTTACTTTCCCATTCTTCAACTAAAAGAATAGTATTATTATCGCTTGTATCAAGATAATAATTATAAGAAATACAACCATCTTCGTTTCTAATTAAGTCTAGAACTTTAGACTTGTTTATTTCGTTTATATAGTCATCCCTTTTCCCATCAAAGGTTTTGTACATTACATGTAAAATCATCTTAGTTTCCACTTTCTTCCATAGCGATTTCCCATTTTTCTTCAGCTGCATGAATTTGATTATGAATATCATCTATCTCTTCATCTAATTCTTGCATACGCCTTGAATCTTGATAATATTCAGGCTCGAACCTTAGGGCTCTTTTTTCTTCTAATAAGTTTTCGAGTCTAGAAATCTCTTCTTCTAATTTTCTAAGATTATATTTAGGTCTAGCCTTAACTACTTTTAAGTCAACCTTTTCAGTTTTCTCTTTTACCTCTTCGACTTTTTTATTAGTATCGATATAATCTTTATAGCCATCTGGATAATACTTAAGTTCACCATTTTCAACAACTAAACAAGAAGTCGCAACTTGTTTAATAAAGTATCTATCATGGCTTACAAATAAGATTGTTCCATCATAATTCTTTAAAGCTGTCTCTAATGCTTCTTTTGAGACAATATCTAAGTTATTTGTAGGTTCATCAAGTAATAAGAAATTAGCGTTTTTTAGCATCAGCTTAGCTAAAGCCAGTCTTACTTTTTCACCACCTGATAAAACACTCACTTCTTTAAATACTTCATCACTTGAAAATAAGAAAGCGCCAAGTGTACTTCTTATTTCATACATATCTTTATCAGGATATTCATTCCATAGTTCTTCTAAAACCGTATTGCCGTTTTTATAGGAAGCAATATTTTGATCAAAGTAACCAATATCGATTTGATGTCCTAACATCATATAGCCACCAAGACTTGGTACTTGACCAATAATGGTTTTAAGTAGTGTTGATTTGCCAGAACCATTATCACCCATGACACAGATTCTTTGTCCTCTTAGTATTTCATGAGTTACTTCAAATAAAGGTTTATCATAACCAATCTTATAATGATCCATATTTAAAACTGATTTGCCACCTTTTATAGCACACTTAAAAGTGGCCTTAAAAGCTTTAGTGTCAGCTTTCTTTGGATCATCTAACTTTTCCATGCGGTCTAAATATTTAATCTTGCTTTGAGCGAAAGCAGCTTTACTCTTTTTATATCTAAATTTTTCAATTAATTCTTCTAATCTTTTGATTTCCTTTTGTTGGCGAACATAAGCTTGGCTATCTTTTTCAAAATCCAATTTCTTTTGTTCAACAAACTTAGAATAATTACCTGCATATTTTTTAATATGGCCATATTCTAGTTCATATACTGAATCCACAATTTTATCTAAAAAGATTCTATCGTGTGAAACAAGCACAATAGCTTTTTTATATTTGCTTAAATAAGTTTCTAACCATTCAATTGTACTTAAGTCTAAGTGGTTTGTAGGTTCATCTAGCAATAATAAATCAGGCTTACTTAAAAGTAATTTCACAAAAGCTAGTTTAGTTTTTTCACCACCTGAAAAGTCAGCTACATTTTTATCTAAATCATCTTTTTTAAAGCCGAAGCCAAATAGAATGGTTTCCATTTCCGAATTATATGTATAGCCACCCTTAGCTTTAAATTCTTCTTCTAAATTTGAATACTCATTGATTATCTTATCATCATGATTTGTCTTCATTAGTTCTGAAAGTTCATTTAATCTTTCTTCCATATCCAGTAAAGGTTTAAAGACACTTAATAGTTCATCTTTGACAATATTGTTACAATCGATTAAAGAATTCTGATTAAGGTAGCCAACTTTTAATTTGTTTGGCTTGATAAGTTGGCCAGAGCTTAATTCAACTTGACCCATAAGCACTTTTAAAAGTGTGGTTTTACCACACCCGTTTCTACCTACTAAGGCTATTTTTTCGTTTTCTTTGACAGAAAAGTCAATGTTTTCAAAAACATCATTGGCACCGAAATAAACGGTGCCAGAATTGATTGATATTAACATATTAATAAATTAAATTTTTTGGAGTACGAGGATAAGGAAGTACATCTCTAATATTTTCCATGCCAGACAAGTACATAATCATTCTCTCAAATCCTAAACCAAAGCCTGCGTGTTTGCATCCACCATATCTTCTTAAGTCTAGGTACCATTCAAGAGTTGACTTATCCATTCCTAATTCTTCCATTCTCTTCTCTAACAAGTCTAAACGTTCTTCTCTTTGCGAACCACCAACTAGTTCGCCAACATGCGGAACAAGTAAGTCGCATGCAGCAACGGTCTTACCATCATCGTTAGCTCTCATATAGAAAGCCTTGATATCTTTTGGATAGTCAGTTAAGAAAACTGGTCCCTTAACAACTTGTTCACATAGATATCTTTCATGTTCAGTATTAAGGTCAATGCCCCATTCAACTTTATTTTCAAACTTAACTGGAGCCTTTAATAAAATATCGATAGCTTCAGTATAAGGCATTCTTCTAAATTCGGAATTTCTAACATGATTCAATCTTTCAAGTAATGTCTTATCAATCATGCTGTTGAAGAATTTCATTTCTTCAGGAGCATTTTCCAAACAATAGTCGATACAATATTTAACCATGTCTTCAATTAATGCCATATCATCTTCAAGATCTGCGAAGGCAATTTCAGGTTCAATCATCCAGAATTCAGAAGCATGAGTCTTAGTATTTGAATTTTCAGCTCTAAACGTAGGACCAAAAGTATATACATCTCTAAAAGCCATCGCAAAGGCTTCAACATGCAATTGTCCAGATACTGTTAAAGAAGCATGTTTTCCAAAAAAATCTTCATCATATTTGCCATCACTTCTTGTAGTAGCAGTAAATACTTCGCCTGCTCCTTCAGCATCATTACTTGTAATGATTGGTGTATGTACATAGACAAATCCTTGATCTTGGAAGAATTCATGGATTGCCATTGAAAGAACACTTCTAAGTCTAAATACAGCTGAGAAAGTATTAGTACGAGGCCTTAAATGTGGATATTCTCTTAAGAACTCAAAACTATGTCTTTTCTTTTGAAGAATATATGTATCATCACATTTGCCAAGAATCTCAATAGAAGTAGCCTCAAGCTCGAATGGTTGTTTATTATCTGGTGTATAAATATATTTACCAGTTACTTTAATACTGGTACCCGTAAGCATCTTGCTTACTTCGTTATAATTATCAAGATTATTATGATAAACAATTTGAGCATTCTTAAAATAAGTACCATCATTTAATTCAATAAAGCCAATTGAACCAGAGTCTCTGTTTGTTCTTACCCAACCTTCAAGCTCTACATATTCTAATTGATCTTTTTCAATATGACTTTCAGATAAAGATAAATCATATAATTCTCTTACTGTATAAAAATCTAACATAAATCTCCCCTATTTATTTTCAGTATTTGTTTCAAAAACAAGTTCTTGTATCATTGAAACAACATCAACACTTCTAATTAAAACGCCCTTTGGAGTGTTGTAGTGAACATGCGTGAAATCAACAATGCCTTTAATGCCTGCGTCAGCTAATAAGTCAATTGTTTCTTGTACATCTTGTGAGATACAAAGAATAGCGATTCTACAGCCTTCAGGTAATTTTTCTTTTACATCCTTAATATCATAGACAGGTAATTTAAGCTTGCACTTTTCAGGATACTTATCAAAAGCGCAAACGATTTCACCTACTACATCAGACCAATTATTGTAATTTAATAAGGCCTTACCTAAGTTACCACAACCTACAAGGATGATTTTTTCATCATAGTTTACACCAAGTTCTTCAGCGAAAATATCGATTAGTTCACTTACATTATAGCCATAGCCTTGTTTACCAAGACAACCAATCAAAGAGAAGTCTCTTCTGATTGTTGTTGACTTAATATTTACGTATTCAGATAGTTCAGAAGACATAATCTTATCTTTTCCTTCAGACTTAATCTTTCTTAAAGCTTTAAGATAAATAGGATATCTTCTTAATGTCGCATTAGGAGTTTTTTTCATATTATTACCTTCTTTTCTTGTATATTATACGCAATAAATGATAATTTGTGAATAATTTATAAAAATTAACTAAAGAATAATTACATCATTATTTTCAGCTAGTCTTAAAGTTTCATCATCCCACAAAGAAGATTGGACCTCACCAATATGAGCCTTACCCATTAGAAGCATGCATAATCTGCTTTGGCCTATGCCTCCTCCTATTGTAAAAGGCAAAGTATTATCTAGTATCATTTGATGATACTTATACTTTTTTCTTTCTAAGTGGTTTGATAATTCAAGTTGTTTATCTAGTGATACATCATCAACCCTAATACCCATAGAGCTAATCTCTAAGGCACAATCTAAAACTTCATGATAATAAATTAAATCACCATTAAGTTGCCAATCATCATAATCAGGCGCTCTACCATCATGAGGCTTGCCATCAGATAATTTATCACCTATTCCGATAATGAATACAGCTTTCTTTTGAGACACTATCTCATATTCTCTTTCTTTTGCTGACAAATTAGGATATAAATCTAATAATTCTTGAGCAGTGATAAAGTAAACTTCTTCAGGCAGTTTTACATCGATACTAGGATATTTAATCTTAAGTGTCGCAAGTGTCGCTAATATACATTTATGAATATTATTAACATAATCTTTTAAAGTATCGATATTACGATCTTTTCTTTCGATTATCTTTTCCCAATCCCATTGGTCAACATAGATAGAGTGAAGATTATCAAGCTCTTCATCTCTTCTAATGGCGTTCATATCTGTATATAAGCCATTGCCAACATAGAAATCATAATTATATAAAGCCATTCTTTTCCATTTAGCTAAAGAATGAACAACGCTTCCTTGTTTATTGGCACTTGGAACATCAAAACTAACAGGTCTTTCTATACCATTTAAATCATCATTTAAGCCAGAGCTTGTTTCTACAAACAATGGTGCACTTACCCTTTTTAAATGTAAGGCATCGCTTAAATGTTTTTGAAAAGTCTTTTTAATTAAAGAAATAGCTTCTTGTGTCTCATATAAAGACATATTAGACTTATAGTTTAAAGGAAAACATGTTTTCATATTAGTCCTCAATTGACATAGAAGGCATAGAACTAGTGTTTAATGGCACAAACTTATTATTATGATAATAATGCCATGCAGCTACGCCAATCATAGTTGCGTTATCTGTACAATATTTCAATGGCGGAAGAATTATATCAACACCTTTAATTCTTTCACTTACTAACTCTCTTAGTCTAGAGTTACATGCTACACCACCCGCAATAACAAACATCTTACATGGATATTGTTCAAGGGCTTTAATAGCTTTATCTACTAGGCAATTTAAAGCTGTTTCTTGAAAAGCGTATGCTAAGTCGGCTTTATTAAGTTCTTCACCATTTCTTTCTATTCTATTAACAAGTTGTAAAGAAGCGTTCTTTAAACCAGAAAAAGAAAAGTTTAGTCCATCTACTTTTGGTGTAGGCAATTGATAGTTCTTTTTTCCTTCTTTAGCTAATTTATCAATCTTTGGACCACCAGGATATTCAAGTCCTAAGACTCTTGCAACCTTATCATATGATTCACCAATGGCGTCATCTAATGTTGTGCCAACAATCTTAAAACTATTTTTGTTTTCAATATAGACAAGTTCAGTATGTCCACCACTTACTACAAGGGCCATAAGCGGATATTTTAGGGGTTGTAAAAGTTCATTGATAAAGATATGGCCTTTTAAATGATGAACACCGATTAAAGGTTTGTCATAAAAGAAAGCTAGAGTTTTAGCAGCTATGCCACCAACATGTAAAGAGCCAATCAAACCAGGTCCCATTGTGTAAGCTATTGCGCTCATGTTTTCAGGTTTTTCGTTTGCTTGTTTGAGTGCTTCATCTACGATGGTAGAAATTTGTTCAACATGCATTCTACTTGCCACTTCTGGAATTACTCCGCCAAATCTAGCGTGTACATCTATTTGACTTGTTACCACTGAGCTACATATGTTTAGTTCTTCATCTATAATTGCACAAGCAGTTTCATCACAACTACTTTCAATCGCTAAAATCTTTTTCATTTAAGCCAATCAATCCTTTCACCATATCATCACAATCTTCACCATCACTATAATAGCCTTTACGTGTTCTTGTTTTTATAAATCCCATTTTTTCATATAAAGACATCGCTTTTTTATTTGAAGTCCTCACTTCTAGATGCATGAACTCGCATTCATTTAAGATTGCTTCTCTAATTAATAATTTTAATAATTTTTCACCAAGTCCTTGTCCTTGATAAACTTTTTTAATCGCGATATTTACTAAATCACAATTTTCAAACATGAACCATAGGCC
>CAVEWG010000052.1:0-11463 GCA_963619285.1 Oscillospiraceae bacterium
TATTTGTATAGATAGTAAATCAAGCACGTTGCCGGTTTAAAAGCTCTCAATTGAGAGCTTTTTTTGTGGTTAAACGTAATTATTTATTAATTAAGTCGTTATTAAATATATTAATTATTTAAATCATTTAAATAAAGTTCTATGATATTTTCTTGATATCCTGCCTTCTTATTTTCTTTAAGAAGTTTTGAAGTTTCAATTAATATTGGATTAATTACTTTGTTAAGTTTAGATATTCTTGAATTAGAAATTTCTTCATTAGACACAGATTGATTATAGGCGTTTGTATTCATTTTCCAAGGAAATATATTGTTTGGATATTTTTGCCATAATCTATCACAAATGCCAATTCCTTCAGGATCTATATCGCCACTATAATAAATTTTGTTATTTCCTTTAACAAGTAAATCAATTAGTTTAGTGGCTGTTAGAGATAATTGACCTGACGAGCAAATAAGAGCGATATTTTTATCTTTTATTTCTTTTTGTAGGTATGAATAAACCATTTCATTTTCAACAATATAAACTTTGTTAGTATCGCATATCGCCTTTTCAATATTATTTAAGTTACTATAAGTTAGCATAAATGTTTGGTTGTATTTATAACATCCTTCTGCCCCTAAATGGAAAGATTCTTGTTTTAATAAATGAACATTGTATATAGCAACATTACCCGCAATATCGTTTTTAAATAGTCCTGCTTTTTCATATAGGTCATACCAACTTGAACTATTAGTTGGATATTGAACATTATATATGTAAGCTAGCATAGAAGTAAAAAGAGATGCTCCAAGTCCGCCAACTTTATCAAGAAAATGAGGATTGCCTGAAATATTTGAGGCAAACACAGCAATAGGAAGATTTATGTCTTCATTTAATATTTTATTTATACCAAAACAAACATTATTAAAAATCGTTAATGAATTATTTTCTTTTCTAATATTTTGTATGATTAAATATCCTTGTTTCTTATTTGTATAAGTATAGTCTAGCCACTCAATTATTTTGTTGTTGTAGTGATTGCTTATTAATATGTCTCTTAAAGAATTGTAATATGTTGAATCATTATTTTCTTTATTTTCTTTATTTTGTTTAGAAGTAATGGTTTTTTCATTAAAATAAGCATCAATAATTTCTTTTATGTTAACTTGGCCATAAACATTATTGTTTATAATGGCTTCTTCAATATCTTTAGTGTTGATAGAAATGTCAATAGTGGAATAATGTTTTCCTAGAATACTGCCGATATCTTTTCTTTCGTCAAATGTGGTGTTTTTCAAAACAATTTTTCCTGTTAGTTTTCCATAAGAAATATATTTTTTTCTTATTTCCAGCATTAATCTATTAACATTTTTTAAATGAAGATAGTTGGCCCACTTTTGTCCTGAATTCATTGCATTATTTTCTCTTTTCCATTCCAAAGATAATTAATGACAGTTACATAATTTGCATTTAACGGTCTTAATAGCTCGGATATTCTAAGTCTTTTTACAGTTTGGTAGCATCCCCATAAAGCTTGTGAATTCATGATATAGTCAAAGTCTAATTCTTCAACCATTTTAAACATACTCGCAATATTTTTTTCATCGACGCCCGCAAAAGCTTCATCTAAGGCTATAACACGAGGATGATCATCTTTTGTAGCTTTTTGATATTGAGCATTAACAGCCGCAAATAATGGAACATACATAGCCATTGCTTTTTCACCACCGCTAAATTTATTGAAAGCAGAATTACTTAATTCTTTTTTGCCTTCATTAACTCTGATATAATTCATTTTAAATTCATACCATTTACGATAATCTAAAGCATTTCTTACAAGATCTAAATAATTTGGAATCTCATTATTCATTTCTTGTTTTTGTTTCTCTTTTTGAATAATGCTGCGGAAATGCTTAGATACTTTAGTCATTTCTTCTTCACTTACTAATATTTTATCTTTTGTGAGTAGTTTTTCTAGTTCTCTAATATCCATTTCATTTTCATCTTCGCTTTTCCTTGCATTCCATTCCAAAGAGAAACTTAGACCCATAGAAGTATCCATTTTCTTCATTAAATTAGACATTTCTTTTACCCAATTAGCACTGTCATCTATTTTATCTGATAGTTTTTGGGAAATTGTTTGTGATAAGATATCTTCAAATAATTCTCTATCTTTTTGTTTAATAAGCTCTTCCTGGGTATCGATAGTATGTCTAAGTTCATTGATAAAATCAGCTAAATTTAATTTCTTGCCAACCCAAATACAAGTAACAAGAACTCTAGCTCTTCCTTCTTTATCAGATTCAAAACATCTTTCAATAGAAGCATTATAATTAGCTAAATTACCATTGTATTTTTGATAAGTAGAAAACAAATTAGTGGTCATTTCACTAGCTTCTTTTGCCATATAACTATTCTCTTGCACAGAAATAGCTCTTTTAGCATTTTCAATTATTGAGTCATTGTTTTTATCAATCACAAAACAAAGATTTAATTCTTCAATAAAGTAGTCTTTAACATGATTTAAATGTTCTTCATATTTTTCTTTCTTAATTCTTTTTTCTTCAAGTATTAAATCAACATTTTCTAAATCGTGCTTAATGATTGCGATATCTTTTTCTACTTCAAATTTACTATCATTGTTTTCTTTTTGTCTATTTCTAGCATCTTGTAATTTCTTGGTTTTTTCAATAATTTCTGGATTATCTAATATCTTTTTTAATTGAAGTAATTGATCGTTTATTGACTTTACTTTATTGGCATAGAAATCTTTATCTAAAGATAAATTATCAATTTCAATTAATGCTTGTTCCTTATTTGTTTCTTTCGTGCGAATTTGTTCATCTAAATGTATATTTTCATTTTTATTATTAATAAGTTCATTAAAACAATCCTTATATTCATCTAAGTAAGAAATAATATTTTCATATTCTTCTTTACTTCTTGTATAAGGCAATAAAGAACAAACCTTTAGCATTTCTCTTTCAATTTGTTTAAAGTTGCTATATGTATCACTAGTATCTTTTTCAAATTGTTCCTTTCTTCTAATTAGCTCATTAATATGCAAATTTAGTTGTTGCATAATGCCGATAATTTTGTTGATCTCACTTGTATCAAATGCCGATTCAAATTCATCTTTCATAGAAGCTAATAATGTTTTAGATACTTCAACATCGTTTTGTTTATCAGCTAAATGACCTTGTAAATCACTTATTTGTTGTTTGATCTCATCTAATAATTGTTGTTTCTTACGCTTTCTTGCGTTTATACCTATGTACTCTGATTCTTCTTTACTTGCATGTCCTTCTATCATTCCATGTTTAAAGTAGCCATCTTTTTTAAGTACTAGGCTACCATTTTCTTTTGAGAAATGCGAAAGAATATTTTTGGCAACAATTTGTATATCTTCATCTATTGTTTTATCTACAATTAAATCATTATAAGTTCCACCAATATCTTGATTTTCACAAATTATGACATCATTAAGATTTGAAAATTCTTTTTTAATTCTTTGATAGTTGTCATATGAAACAACTAGGGCATCTAAAAGCCCCGCTTTAGATAATTGTTGTTCTAAAACTGCTTGTTCATTTAAAGACAATATATTATTAAATTCTATAGTCTGATAAAAAGGATAGGCCTTAATACCAGCATCTTCTAATGTTTTTCTTGCTAGGGAAGTGTTATCGTCATGACTTGGTTCGATTAATTTTTGTTCAAGTACTTCGCGATATTTCTTTTGCGCCTCATTTACGTCATTTTGAATACCTTGACATTCGGCTTTTAAATAAGCTAGATGTTCATTTTCTTTTGCTTGTTTTTTAATAAAATCATTCCTTAAAACATCTTCTAGCTTTAAAGAATCATTGATACTTGCATAGTCTAAAACTATCTGCTTAGCATCATTGATTGTACTAGGTGATACTTGCCAAAACTCATTACTTTGTAAAGATTCAATATCATTAAGTAATAAATCTTGTTGTGTTTCTTTTTCTTTGAGCAAATTGTCATATTCAAATTGTTTATTGTTTAATTCTTTGTCATTTTCTTCTTGTCTATTTAAGGCATCTTCATATTTGTTTTGAGCATCTTTACTTTGGGTTAATAATGAAATGCCGTTTGTGATATTGGTCTTAAGAATGCTTATTTGACTTTTGACTAAAGAAACATTTATTTCTTGATTATTGGCGATTGTTTCTTTAATACTTGAATGAAAATCAGCCTTTATTTCATCTTGCAGAGTATCCATGATATTGAGAGTTTTAGAAATTTCATTTTGAACATATGCAACTTTATCATTTAAGTCTTTTAAAGACATATCAATCAAAAGAATTTGTTCTCTTTTAGAATTAATTTGATTTTCTTTATTTTCCTTATTTTTAGTATTTTCTTCTAAGTCAATATTTAGATTCTGAAGTTTAGTATCTAGATTTTCTAAACTAGGATCAGTTAATTGTTCGATTTCTTTTCTAATTGTTTCTTCTTTTGACACTAATTCATTAAGCTTAATTGTCAATGTTTGGTATTCATTTTTTAAATCATTTATTTTGTTTACTTCATTTAAATAGTCTCTATTAGCTTCTTTTGCGTTTTTTTCGCCATCTAAATAGTTATTAGCCTTTTTGGCCAACATGTATTTATTGTAATGGTCATATTCTTTCATGATTGAAGAAGCATCATTTATTGATCTTTTTAATCCCTCAAGATTTTCTTGAATGGAATCCATTTTTTCCATAGCATCAACCATTGCGTGCAAGTCATCATCACTTAGAACTTGTAAAGATTCATTTAGAATTTCGTATACTTTGCTAGGCTTAAAATTATTAGATAATTTTGGCGCTCTAACCTTGATAAGAAGTTTGATGAATTGATCATATTGTTCAATTCTTTCAAAGCCAAATAGATATTGATTAACCATCTCTTTATAAGTTTTTTGTGAGTCAGTAAAAGGAATATTTTCACCAAGTACTTTTCTTAGTTCGCTTTTATCTAGGGGGATTATTTTATTGCCTGATTTTCGATATAAGTTTAAATCTATATCAATTCGACGATTATCATTTAAGACAAAGCCCCAAAAAGACATAGGCCTTCCTTTATGTGCAGTTTGGCCAATGCCTATTGTTCTGTATTCTGAAGTTTCTTCTTTTTTAAATTCTAGATAAAGATAACCGGTTGATTCTTCTTTTTCGCCTTCACCTAAAAAATAATATTCCATTCTTCTATCCGATGTACCAAAGGGGTCTAAACGAGAAGGGGTTCTATCACCATCTAAAATAAAGGGAATAAAGCTTTGAGTCGTGATTGATTTTCCAGAACCATTTTGTCCTCTTAATAGTATTTTGCCGTCTTCTAGTTCAAATGATTCATTATCATATAGCCAGAAATTGACAAAGCCAATACGATTCATTTTCCATCTATTGTTCATTTAGCTTCACCTCCATATAATTTGGGTATTTACCACTTGTGATTGCGATACTTGGATAAATGATTATTTGTTCATTGTCTTCTTTAATCATTAACCAATTTTTCATGTAGTCTTTTATAAGAGAAACATATTTATCATTTGTCATTTCTTTAAATTCTTTTGAATAGAATTCTTGGTATTGTTTCTTAAGTTTCAATAATATATCTTCAAACTTTGAATTAGAAATAATGATTGTGTCATCTTGATTAACAACGAGTTTTCTTTTATCTTTTGACATTTCCATTATTTCATGGCAAACAAGTAATACAATTTCTGACAGCATACTATTTTTAGGATGTACTTCGCCAATTGGCGCGCTATCTATAAAGATAATTGAAGCATTATTTTTTGTGATATTTAAAGTTGCGCCCATGTTTTTTTCGATATTTGTTTCAATATAGTTTCTCTTATTTTTTAAATATAAAAAATCGGAACCATTGGGGTCTAAAAAATACATTGATGGACATGTAACAAGCCATCTAAATACTCTATTTGTTCTAAGCTTACCATGTTCATCATCTAGTTCTTCCATTTGTTTTTTCTCAAAATCGTGCCAATTTGTAATACCTGAAATATCCATTGGAAAGTTAGTGGCGAAATACCTTGATAAGCCGGTATTTTCATAGAGAACTTCGCTTGTGGCTTCTTTTGAATATGAAGAACTATCACCTTCATACACCTTTAGCATGCCTTTGTTTTCTGTGAATTGTAAGACACGAACTAGGGACTTTCTTTGTGAAAAACTAGTCCAGTCTACTTCCATATATTCACTAATGATTGTTTCAACATATCTGATTAAATCAGACAATAAGAATTGACTATTTTCTTCTTTATCTTCTAGATATATTAATACAGCACATAATAAACAATAGTCTCTTGTTTCACTAAATTCTTGTATACCCATAAAAGGCTTTGCGTGAGCAGGTATCTTTTCAAGTTTAAGCAAATTGTCAGTATGAATAAGTTTCCAACCTAGCATTTCTTGAATAAAGCGCATGGTTTCTTTATCGCTTAATTCGTGCTTAATTGAATAGTATTCTTCTTTATTTGTGTTTCTAACAATCCAATAATTATCTAGCAATAAACTAATCGCACTCATTTTCAAACTCCATTATGTATCTTGGCATTGTTATGTCGCCATCGTTACAATGAAGAACACAAGTCCCTTCATTTTTTATTAACTTAAATTTTTTGCCAAATTCAGTATTAGCTACTTTATCAGGATTCATGTTGGCGTTAGAAATCCACGTAAGAATACTAATTCTTAAATCAGGAGATACGATGTTATTTATAGTGGAAATATCAAGCCTATTGTCTTTAATATATTGGCTAATCATTTCTTCTTTTCTTTTGATTTTTTCTTCATATTCTATTTTAGCCATCATCTTATTCATCGATTGATCACTTACACCTTCTTTTGCCCTACGTTGTCTATAGGTTCTAGAATGAGACTGTAGTTCAAAAATATTTTGTTCTTTCTCGAATGAACTTATCTTAATATTTTCGTTATCGATCATTTGATTAGCTTTGAAATGTTCGATATTTGAAATTCCAAAAATATGTGCAGATAAACAATGAGCTTCGTCCATACTTAAACAATTATTAAACATTTTAATGAAATGCTTATAATCGTCTTTTCTACTAACGCTATAATTGTTCATTTGCATAATCATGTTTGCGTTTTCGATAGTTGACCTGATTATTTCATTTGTTATATCAAGTAGTTTTTCATATTCGGGTCTTACGCCATCAACAACTACAAACCATCTTTTTAAAGATAGCCAACTTTTTTGTGTTTCTTTGTATATTGTTTCTTTGTCTTGGTTTTTAATACGAGGAATGTCTAGCTCGCTTTTAACTATTTTATTCATTATTTCATTGTTGAATAAGAAATCGATATTTTCTATGCGGGCTTTTATTTTTCTTGATTGAAATTGCATCTGTTTGATAAAGTTGCTTAGATAAGTTGTAAAACGATCTTTATGCAATATAAATTCAACCGACTGCATTAGCGTTTTTGTATCGGTGGTATAGAAATTTCTTAGATAGTCTTTATAGTTTTGATTCAAACGCCCGAAATCCTCAATGAGCATATGCCACCACTCATTTATTTCTTGTAAGGATTTATTATTGATGTTTTCACATTCCTTTAAAGCTTCATCGATTCTTAAAAAATAGTTTGTAGATAAACTTGCAGACTGTATACTTAAATTTTCTAGTTTAATTGTTAGTCTCTCGATTTCAACCGCTCTTTCGCTCATTGAGTAACGATATTGTTTATTTTTATATTCGGCAATTGTATGAACAATGCCAGGATCTTGCATGGCGATTAGATTGTTCCAAGAAACCAATTGGTCTAAGTCTAGTTTTAAATCATCTATTGTATAATCGTTGAAACCTTCATCTTCTTTTACAAGTTTAAAAATTTCTTCTTTATAAAGTTGGTAATGCATAGATTCGTTTTCAATAAACATCTTGCGCATTATTGTTCTATAATGAGCTACTCCAGGTACTGAAAGGTATGATGTTTCTTGTATTGAACTTGTATAACTTGCCATTTATTCCACCTAATATGTAATAATTATATCGTTAAAATCTATTAAATCTTATGTGATTTATGGGCTAATTGTTAGTTGGACTTAATGATGATGGCGGACTTCTTGAAAATTTTATGAAAATTTTTTTGAAAATATATTGACATACTTTCAAAGAAGTATGAGAATATAGTCAAGGCGATGAAGAGAAGAGTACCTTAAGGGGAAAATGTAGAGAGTCTTGGGCTGGTGAAACAAGACAAGGAATCTTAAGGGAACATGGTCTAAGGAGCTGCTATTACGATGAGTAATGGACGTAGTGCACACGATATAGTGCTAGAGTATGATAGTACTTGAAGAAGGTGTATATTTTATATACATGAATTAAGGTGGTAACACGGTTATAATAGTCGTCCTTATTGGGACGGCTTTTTTGTTTCTTGCTTAGTACTATTAAATGTAATTTGGGAGGTATAAAAGATGAAAAAATTATTTACTCTATTATTAGTTCTTATCCTAGCTTTAGGATTAACAGGTTGTGGTTCAAAATCAGAAACAAGTGATGATTCAAGTTCTACAAAGACAATTCAAATTGCGGTACCAAATGATACTACTAATGAAGCAAGAGCGTTATTGATTCTTGAAAACAACGGTATCATAAAATTAAAAGATGGTGCTGGTATTACTGCTACTAAAAATGATATCGAAGAAAATCCTTACAATGTTGATATCGTTGAAGTAGAAGCGGCTCAAATTCCCAATGTCTTAAAAGATGTTGATTTCGCTGTAATAAATTCAAACTACGCAATCGATGCTGGTTTAAATCCTGCTAAAGATGCATTAGTACTAGAGGGTTCTTATTCAGCTTATTCTAATATCTTAGCTGTTAAGGAAGGTAGAGAAAATGATCCAATTATTCTTGCGCTAAAGGCAGCTTTAGAGTCTAAACAAGTTAAAGAATATATTGATGAAAAATATGATGGAGCTGTTGTTTCAGTTGTAGATAATCTAACTGATGGTTACGATTCTTCGATTGATTATGATTCTTTAAAGGGTCAAACAGTAAGTGTTGCGGCTTCTCCTACTCCTCATGCTGAAATCTTAAGTGTTGTTAAGGATATTTTAGCTGAAAAAGATATTACACTTGAAATCGTTGAATTTACTGATTATGTTCAACCAAACAATGTTGTTGATAGCGGCGAAATTGATGCGAACTATTTCCAACACCAACCATATCTTGATAACTTCAATGAAGAAAATGGTACTAGTGTAGTTTCTGTTAGTGCAATCCATGTTGAACCAATGGGCTTATATGGTGGCAAGACTACTTCTTTAGATGTATTTTCTAAATAAAAATGATTGAAATTAAAAATTTAAACAAAACATTTAAAAATAGCGCTTCTATTGTAGAAGCGCTTAAGAATGTTTCTCTAACAATTGAAGATGGCGATATTTATGGCATTATTGGCATGTCTGGAGCTGGTAAGTCAACTCTGGTTAGATGTCTTAATTATCTAGAAAAACCTGATAGTGGTGATGTAATCATTGATGGTAAATCTTTAAATGGATTGAGTGAAAAAGAACTATTAAGTTTAAGAAGAGATGTGACAATGGTTTTCCAAAACTTTAATTTGTTGATGCAGTCAACATGTTTAAAGAATGTTATGTTTCCTCTTGAATTAATTAAGATGGATAAACAAAAGGCTAAAGAAAGAGCTCTAGAATTACTTGATATCGTAGGGCTTAAAGACAAGGCTCTTGCCTATCCTGCGATGTTATCAGGTGGCCAAAGACAAAGAGTGGCCATTGCTAGAGCTCTAGCATCAGATCCTAAGATTTTATTATGTGATGAAGCAACAAGCGCTCTAGATCCAACAACTACAAATCAAATTCTTGATTTGATTAGAGATATCAATAAAAAGATGAATATCACGGTGGTTATTATTACTCATCAAATGTCAGTTGTTGAAAATATTTGTAATAAAGTAGCCATATTAGATAATGGTCAGGTAGTTGAAACGGGATTGGTTGCTGATGTATTTTCTCATCCAAAATCTTTAGCTGCTAAAAAGTTAGTGTTCCCAGAATTTGATTTAAGCAATCAAGTTGTTAAAGATAGTGGTCAAAAGACAATTCGTATTGTCTTTAATGGCGGCACATCAACTGGTAAGCCATTACTTACTTCTTTAGCGATTGAAGAGGGCGTTGCCTGCAATATACTAAATGCATCCATTAGAAACATTAATAATTGCTCATATGGCTCAATGTTAATCAGTGTCAAAAATAAAGAAGAACTAGAAAAAACACTTACATATCTAAATAAGGAAGATGGTGTAAGTGCGGAGGAATTTGATATCTATGAATAGTGAATTATTAGAAATGATAGTTGAGCAATTTCCTTTAGCTTTATGGGAAACTATTTATGCTACCTTCTTGGCAACGCTTTTCGCAACAATCATCGGTTTGCCACTAGGTGTAATTCTTGTGACAGGCAGAAAAGACGGGGTTAAGCCATTGCCTACTTGGCTTATGAAAATACTTGATATTTTAATTAATATATTAAGATCAGTTCCATTTCTTATAGTGGTAATTGTTGTCTTCCCACTTACAAGAGTTATTGTTGGTACAACGGTTGGAACGGCCGCAAGTATTGTGCCACTTGTTGTAGCCGCGTTTCCTTTTATCGCAAGACTTGTTGAGGGTTCGCTTAGAGAAGTGGATCCCAACTTGATTGAGATGGCTAAGTCAATGGGTGCTACACCTATTCAAATTGTAAGTAAGGTATTAATAAAAGAAGCAGTTCCTTCTTTGATTAGTAATATCACAATTGCCCTAACGACAATCCTTGGTTATACCGCAATGTCTGGCATTGTAGGTGGTGGGGGTCTTGGCAAGATTGCCATCAACTATGGATATTATCGTTATAATTATGGAATTATGATTTGTGCAGTTGTTGTACTGGTTATACTTGTACAATTAATTCAAAAGATTGGTGATAGACTCGCAATTAAATTGGATAAGAGATTGAAGATATAATTATTAAATTAAGCCTTGATGAGTAATAAACTTGTTGAGGTTTTGTTTTACTGTGTAACTAAATTACACAATAAACGAAAAAATTTATTGTGTAATTTATTAGGAAGTACACAATAAATTACACAATAAAACTAAACGTTATAAAATAACCTATATGACAAAACTTGTTTTACTTGGAACTGGAACTCCTAATGCGTGTCCATATAACAGCGGACCTAGTAGCGCAGTGATTGTGAATGATAAAGCTTATATTGTGGACTTTGGGCCTGGCGTTGTTAGACAATGCTCAAAGGCTTATTTTAATGGTGTAAAAGAGCTTCATCCTAAAAATCTTGATATTGCGTTTTGTACGCATTTGCACAGCGATCATACGGCGGGATTGCCTGATTTAATGTTGACTCCTTGGACTTTAGAAAGAGAAAAGCCCTTGAAATTAATTGGCCCTAA
>CAVEWG010000053.1:0-11029 GCA_963619285.1 Oscillospiraceae bacterium
ATTGTGGTTACAGCACCAACCCTTGGTAGTTGTGGTGTACTTAGTTCTGTTTTAAGAAAATATTATGATAAAGGATTTGATTTAAATAAACTGGCTGATGGGTTAGCGGTTGCGGGTATCTTTGGTAACTTAATAAAAACTAATTCTTCTATATCTGGTGCAATAGGAGGATGCCAAGCCGAGATTGGCACCGCTACTTCTATGGCAGCAAGTTTTGCCTCTTATTTAGAAGGGCTGTCTTTAAAAGGCATTGAATGTGCAGCTGAAATTGCGATGGAACACAACCTAGGACTTACATGTGACCCTGTTGGTGGGTATGTACAAGTTCCTTGTATTGAAAGAAATGGCATAGGCGCTTTGCGCGCTATTGATTGTATGCTCTATGCGAAATACTTAGGACATATAAAAGATAATGCGGTGAGCTTTGATATGATTGTGGAAGCTATGAAATATACTGGTCAAAAGATCGCAATGGAGTTAAAGGAAACTTCTTTGGGCGGACTTGCAGAAGTTGTACCACTTAAAAAACCAATTGGTTGTTAAAAATAATGAGGACAATGTCCTCATTATTTCTCAATATAAACTTTTTTAATTACTGGTGGATTGACAGGCCTATCATTAAAGCCTGTTTTTACATTAGCTAATTCATCTAATACTTCAAAGCCTTCTACCATATCGCCAAAGGCAGCGTATTGGCCATCTAGAAATGGTGTGTCAACATGACAAATAAAGAATTGAGAAGAAGCAGAATCTGGATGATTAGCACGTGCCATAGAGATGGTTCCTCTTTTATGAAGATGTTTATTGGCAACACCATTACCGATAAATTCACCTTTAATATTGTCTTTAGAACCACCCATACCAGTTCCTTTAGGATCACCACCTTGAATCATGAAGTCTTTAATAATTCTATGGAATATTAGTCCATCATAAAATCCTTCATTCGCTAATTTTTCCATATTAGCGCAAGTTATTGGGGCATTATCATGGTCTAATTCAAACTTCATGACTTTGCCATCGTTCATTTCAATTACTAACATTTTAAAATTTCCTCCTTGTCAATTATAGCAGTCTTAGATATAAAAATGATATTATAGTACCTGAGGTGAAAATTATGTTTTTTAAAAAGAATAAGGATTTAACGAGATTTAAAGATGGTGTATTCGCAGTTAGCTCTCTAGCTAAGGCTGATACAAGCGAAGATTGTGTTAACGCAACCATTGGTTCTTTATGCGGTGAAGACGGCAAGATTTTAACTATGAAGTCTGTGTTTGATTGCTGCGACAGATTAACGCCTGCAATCAAGGCTTCTTATGCTAAGAGTCCTTGTGGCAATCCTGATTTTAGAGAAGCGATGGAAAAATTTATTCTTGAAGATAAATGTAATGGTAAAGCAATTGCGGTAGCTGGTGGCACAGGTGGCATAACGCTTGCTCTAGATTTATGTTTAAATGAAGGCGATAGTGTAATTATTCCCTCTATTGCTTGGGGCAACTATAAACAAATGCTAGATGAAAGACGTTTAAATGCGATTACTTATGATCCATATAATGTTGATGAATTATGTTCATTGATTAAAAAAGAAGAAAGACCATTTGTTATTGTTAATTCGCCATGTGAAAATCCGTGTGGCTTATCTCTATCTTATGAACAATGGGAAAAGATAATTAACTGTCTAAAAGAATCTAAGGAAGCGATTCTATTAAATGATATAGCTTATCTAGATTATGCATATGATGAAAACTATAAAAAATATTTTGAATTATTTAATACTTTAGATAAGAATGTATTAGTACTTATTGCTTCTTCTTGTTCGAAGACTTTCTCATATTATGGACAAAGACTTGGTGCTTTGTTAGTGGTGAACAAAGATGAAGAATTTGTTGACTTATTTGTTAACCAATCAGAAAGACATATTAGAACTACTTATGGTAGTTGCAATAATGGCGCTCAGGTTGCGATAACTGATTTATTGAATAATCACTATGATGAATTTATTAAAGACAAAAACGCAGCTAAGGATTTATTAAAGAAACGTACAGACTTATTTATTAAAGAAGCTAAAGAAGTTAACTTGAATCTATATCCATATAACGAAGGCTTCTTTGTGACCATCAAATATGATGACAATGGAATTAGGGATAAGGTCCATGAAGGGCTACTTCAAAAGCATATCTATTGTGTAAAAATTAATCATGGTATTAGAGTTGGCTTATGTTCAACTCCTGTATCTAAAGTTGAAGGTTTAGCTAAACGAATTAAAGAAGTAGAAGATAGTATTTAAAAAGAAAAAGGCGGTTGCCTTTTTCTTTATTCATTGACATGAGCCATTCCCATCTCAATTATTTTATAGACATGGTCATCATCTAAAGAATAATAGATTGCTTGGCCATCTCTTCTTGATTTAATAAGATTTGATTGTTTAAGATTTTTAAGCTGATGGGAAATAGCTGATTGATTCATGTTTAAATCATTAGCTATTTCATTAACATTGGCTTCTTTTTGACTTAGCAACAATAGGATTCTAATTCTGGTTGAATCGCCAAATACTTTAAATAATTCAGCTAAATTATAAATAACATCTTCATCAATGTTTTTCATATTATAGCCTCTTAACGTTTAATGCACGGATAGCGTTTAAGACACAAATTATCATGACGCCAACATCTGCAAATATCGCAAGCCACATGTTTGTGATACCGAAAGCCGTTAGAATTAAACATACAACTTTTACACCAATCGCAAAGATGATGTTTTCATAAACGATGCGCATACATTTTTTCGCAATCTTAATAGCCTTAACAATCTTTAAAGGATCATCGTCCATTAACACGATATCGGCAGCTTCAATTGCCGCATCTGAACCAAGGGCCCCCATGGCCACACCAACATCAGCCAAACTTAATACAGGAGCATCATTTATGCCATCTCCTACAAACGCTAATACTTCATCTTGGTTCTTAGATTCAATTAATTCTTTTACCTTGCTCACTTTATCTTGAGGAAGTAACTCGGTATATACTTTATTAATGCCTAATTTATTGGCAACATCTTCACCAACATGGCTTTCATCTCCTGTAAGCATTACTGTTAGTCTTATACCGATTTTCTTTAAATCAGAAATAGTTTGTTTACTAGTAGGCTTAATAACATCGCCAATATGGATATGCCCTTTATAATCATTATCGATTGCCAAATGAACAATAGTTCCCTCATCATGACACTCAATTGTTTTAATGCCACTGTCATTCATTAATTTTTCATTGCCAATTAGACAAGTTTTATTATCAATGATAGCCTTTATACCTTCACCTGGTATTTCCTTAACTGAAGTAACTCTAGACTTATCTAATGGTTTGCCATATTCCTTAATAATTGACTTGCCAATAGGATGTGTAGTAAAAATTTCACCATGGGCAGCATATTCAAGTAATTCTTCTTTTGTGAAGTGATTATTATGAATAGTTGTAACTTCAAAGATGCCCTTAGTCATCGTGCCAGTCTTATCAAAGGCAACTATTTTGGTCTTAGATAATTGTTCTAGATAATTTGAACCCTTAATTAAGACACCAGCAGAACTTGCACCACCAATTCCGCCAAAGAAAGATAGAGGAATTGAAATAACAATAGCACAAGGACAAGATACAACTAGGAAAGTAAGAGCTCTAATAAGCCAAGTAGAGAAATTATATCCTTGATGTAAGAATAAACCTGATACAAGAGGTGGAATAATCGCAAGAGCTAGTGCACTATAACAAACAATAGGTGTATAGTAATGTGCAAACTTAGAAATGAAGTTTTCTGATTTAGACTTAGCACTAGTAGCGTTTTCAACTAAATCGAGAATCTTAGAAACAGTAGATTCACCAAACTCTTTAGTGGTTTTAATCTTGATAGGTGATTCCATGTTGATACAACCAGAAATTACTTCATCATTAACATTTACATTTCTTGGCTTAGATTCACCCGTTAAAGCACTTGTGTTTAAAGAAGAAGAACCATCAACTACAATGCCATCGATTGGAATCTTTTCACCAACGATTACCGTAATTACATCACCAACCTGTACTTCATCAGGATCAACCTGTACTAGCTTTCCATCTTTTTCAATATTGGCATAGTCTGGTCTAATGTCCATTAAAGCGGAAATGTTTTTACGTGATTTACCAACCGCATAGCTTTGGAACAACTCACCAATTTGATAAAACAACATAACCGCAACAGCTTCATCATATTCCCCAAGTCCTACAGCACCAACGGTTGCCACAGCCATTAAGAAATTTTCATCAAACACTTGTTTATTCTTAATGCCATGTATTGCACCCTTTAAAACATCATAGCCAACAATGAAGTAAGGAACCATAAATAATACAAATTCTAAGTACTTATTTTCGATCTTAACAATTCTTAGTATTACATATAGTAGGGCGGCAATAATGATACGATATAAATTCTTTTTTTGTTTCTTATTCATATTTGTCTCCAATTTGTATAAAATATTTATGAAGCGTTTACTTTACAAGGGGTTAATCGCTTCTTTTTTAATTCTTAAAGAAAGATTTCACAATCGTCTTCTACTGCTTTACAATTCTTTAAAACATCTTGCATAACGCTGTTTACATCTGCACCATCTTCAAATTCAACAATCATCTTTAAAGTCATAAAGTTAACAGTTGCATCTTTTACGCCCTTAGTACCTTTAGCTGCTTCTTCCATTTTGTTTGCACAATTTGCACAATCAACATCAATCTTGTAAGTTTTTTTCATATTAACACTCCTTTTATTAATATATGAACCAATGTTCATATATTAATATACTACAATGCATTTATTATTCAATACCTTTTTGTGAGAAAATAGAAATATGAATATTATTGATTACATAAAATGGCGTGGAGACTTATCATTTAAAGCATCTCCCTTTAACGAAGTAGACAATTTAATAATTAGCCAGATGGCTTATACAACTTTTGATGAATACTTCAAATTTAAAGATTCTTATAAAGTGAAAGAACTATCAGCTTTATTTTTTAAAGATCATACAGACGAAGAAATCAACGCATCTAAAAGCTTTGTCAAACTTGCTCCATTTGTCTTAAGAGAAATGGCAAATAGTGTTAGGTTTAAAGATTGTCTTATTCATGACTTTGTTTCTACAATTGATGAAAATACAACTGAGCAATTTTGTTGTTTCCAAATTGATTTAGGGGATAAAACGACCTATGTAGCCTTTAGAGGAACAGATGATACTATTGTTGGCTGGCATGAAGATTTTTGTATGGCCTATGAGATTATTCCTGCTCAAGTAGCTGCTAAAGAATATATCCAAACAAAATTATCTTCTAGAAAAAAATATCGTATAGGTGGTCACTCAAAGGGTGGGGCACTTGCGGTTTATGCTGCTATTAATGCTCCTAAAAAAGGTAAGAACATAATTAAGGTATATTCAAATGATGGACCTGGTTTAAATAAAAAATATCTAAGCCAAGAAGAAAAAGATTCTTATAATTTAATTAAAGACAAGATTATAAAGATAATGCCGGAGTTTGATGTTTTTGGTATCTTGTTTTCTTCTAGTAAGAACACCAAGATTATAAAGTCTGATGGTTTTATGGTTATGCAACATTCAGCTATGACTTGGCTTGTAGAGGGCACTAAGTTTATAGATGGAACTTTATCAGAAGAGTCAAAAATGATTAAACAAAGTTTTAAAGAGTTTATTAATAAAGCAAGTTATGAAGAATGTAAAGATTTTACATTTGAATTATTTACAGCTTTAAAAAACGCTAATGTTGAAACGGTTTCTGATTTTATTAATGGAGGTTTACCGTTATTTATAAAGATTGTTTCCAATCTTTCTAAGATGAATGAAAAAAGTAAGGCTTTCGCAACTAGCCTAGTCACAGCTTTTACTAAAGGCTATGGTCAAGGCGTAAACGAAAAAGTAAAAAGTGTAAAAGATAGTATCGTTGATACTGTTGCACAAAAAGAGAAATCAATTATTGATCTATTAAGCAACAAAAAGTGAATTAAATAGTTCATATAATGAATCATTTAATTTCTTGATTCTTTTAGGGTCAACCTTACATACTAAGCGATCATAAGTATATAGCCCATTCACTTCATTCTCAACATCACTTAATTGGGTTAAAACACTTCCTGCTAATCCATTTTTAATTGAAGGAATTAACGTTTTAAGATAGATATTTTCTAGCTTATCCGTTAATTCTTTTTCATTATTGCTAGAACCATAACCATAATTAGCGTTTGAATATTCATGGCCTTTGATATGCCTTTTAATGCCACCATATTCACTTAAAAATAAAATTTGTTGTTTATTCTTAATATGAAGTATTTTATTTCTAAAATAAACATGATAAGAGTCGATATCACTGTTGTATGTTTTATACCAACCAGAACAAGTATCAAATGGCCTATATTTGTCTAATTGTTTGAGTTCTTTATAAACCTTTGATGCGCATTGTTGTCCCCAAGACTCATTATAGATAGTCCAAGAAATAATACATGGGTGATTATATAAGTGTTCAATTATTCCTTTACTATGTTTTATAAAGAAAGACAATCTATCATCATCAACATGTTTATCATCTTTTTGATGAGTAAAACCAATAGTAGGAAGTAAGATATTTTTAATAAAGTTAACTTCACCACTATTTACCATATCTTGCATAACTAACATACCATTGGTGTCACAATAGTAATAAAACATTTCGTCTTCAACTTTGATATGTTTTCTAAGCATATTAAAACCTAATTCTTTCATTCTTTGGATATCTTTTAAATATTCATTAGGATTTAAAGGCCTATATATGCCATCTATAAAATAGCCTTGATCTAAGACACCATTTAAATAGATTGGTTTGTTATTTAAATAAAATAATTTAATACCATTACTTTCTTTTATTTCAAATTGTCTTATTGCGATATATGATTCTATTTTGTCACTTTCCGTTTCAATTATTAATGGATAGATAGTGGGGTTATTTGTGTCCCAATTTTGATGCTTAATATTTGAAATATTGATATCTATATCTTTTTGGTTAAAAGTATTACTATATTCTTCTTCATCAAATGGAATGCTTATTTTATATGGAGAATTTGTATCCACATATAAATGAATATTATTTAATGTTGTATTGATTTTAATGTTTCTTATTTCGTTTTCCTTTGGAACAGCTTCAAGCCATACGCTTTTCCAAATGCCTGATATAGCTGTATACCACATGCCCTTAGGGCTTTTGGTTTGTTTACCAAAAGGGTAAAAACTATCCGTATTATCTTTAACAATTACTTTTAAGATGTTGTTTTCTTTTAAAAAAGATGTGATATCAAAACTAAAAGGTAAATAGCCGCCAATATGTTCACCAAGATAATTATCATTTAAATATACATGGCTAATATTGTCTACAGCTTCAAAATGAAGTATTACTTTATCATTAGAACTATAAAAATTACTTGGTAATTTAAATTCTTTTTGATGTATAAGTTCTTCTTCATATTCTTTATTTGGATAATTAGCTAAAGATGATTCCTTGGGATAAGGAACATTAATTGAATGATTATTTAAGTCCCAAGTTCCATTTAAAGAAAAATAAGAATTTCTTTTAAACATAGGACGAGGATAATAAGTTTGGTTTTTATTCATATTTTAATTATAGTTTATAATTAAAGTGATGTTAAACCTGTTTAAAAAGGACGACAAACGCATAAAAGGTGAAGTAGTAGATTTGGTTGAAAGATATCGTGTTAGCGAAAAATCTTCTTTTGATGGTGTACCAACTATTTACTACAATATCTTTTTAAGTGGTAGCAGACATAGGGTTGGTAAATGTGATTTAAGACTAAAAAACGATGGTTTTATGTATTATTACGGCAATATTGGCTACAACATAATGGAAGATGAAAGAGGCCATCATTATGCTTATTATGCCACTAAGATGTTATTAAAGATTGCTAAGGAAGAATTTGGATTGGATGAAGTAATTATTACTTGTAATCCTGGCAATGACGCTTCTTATAAAACGCTTAAAAGGTTAAAAGGGGAACTAATACAGGTGGCCGCTATTCCTTGTGATCATGAATTATATTTAAAAGGTGATAGATTTAAATGCATCTTTCGCTTTAAAATGTAGCTATGGAAAAATTAAATAATATACAAGAAGCTATCTTAGCTTTAAAAGATAAAGAAATATTAACTACTAATAAAAAAGATCGTTATGTCTTTAAAAAGAATAATATCTATGTTTATAACAATGGTACTTCTTTTGTGTTGACACTTGATGACTTTAAAGAATTATATAAAGAAAAAACCTTCTATATTTTTGAAGAAGAAGGTTCTTTTATTGATAATGATAAAGACGAAGCTTATTATCGCTATTATCGTAAATAATTAATTATTCTTAAAGAATAAACCAACCAGTCCACCAACCAGTCCACCGATAATATGAGTGATATGAGAAATTGAATCGGTTACAGTAAGCATGCTGGTAACTTCTCCTCCTACCCACATAACAGCAACTATTATCAAGGTGATTGGAATTCCTTTATCTTTCCCCGTGATTGAAGCTAGTAAGATAAAGGCGAAAACAACACCGCTTGCTCCAAGCAATTGCACACCTGGATTAAAGATGTTATTACATAATCCCGTTACAATTGCGGTAATAAGTATTACAACAATTAAACGATCATGATATTTTTCTTCTAACATTGGTCCCAGTAATAAAATGTACATCATATTAGATACCAAGTGATTATAGTCGGCATGGCCAAATACATGTCCTATTAATCTAACATAGGTAAGTGGATTTAAAAATGATGAACTATAGGTTGAAAATACCAAGTCAGTACTTACACCATTAGTTACTCCTTGTAAAAAAAGAGCGATAAAACAAATAAGCACAAAGGTTAAAGTTATTGGTGCATTAAAATAAATTCGTAATTTTCTCATACCGCTATTATATTGCACAAAACGATAAGTGATACTAAAATTAAAACATGAGTAAAAAATTATCGTTAGTATTAGAAGGCGGTGGCATGAGAGGCGCCTATACTGCTGGTTGCCTATCTTGGCTTATAGATGAAGGAATTGAATTTGATTGTGCCTATGGCATTTCAACAGGAGCTGTGCATTTAACTTGTTTTTTAATGAAAAACAAGGATTATTTATATAGCATGTCTACAAAATATATCGCTGATAAAACGGTTGTAGGAATTAGACCATTATTTTCTGAAGGAAGAATAGTTGGCTACAATCATTTATTTAAAGAAATTTTATTGAAACAATTACATTTCGATATTGCAAATTTGATTGGGAGCACTAAAACGAAGGCTAAATATGGTGTTTATGACCTAAAACAAGGCAAAACTATCTATGTACCTTTAAAAGACATGAATATGACAGTTTTACAGGCTGCTTGTACCTTACCAATACTTGGAAAAGTTGTGAAAGTAAATGATCATGAATTTTTAGATGGTGGTATTACTAAAATGATTCCTATCGAAGAGGCTGTTGATGATGGTTGCACGGATCATCTAATCATTACTACTAAACCTCTTAATTATGTAAGAAAGCCTGCCAAAGGCTTTGTGGTTAAGCTTATGTCTTGGGTATATAGACAATGTCCACAAATTGCCAAGGACTATAAAAATAGACATATTAACTACAACAAACAAATAGAACTTATTAAAGATTTAGAAGTAAGTGGACACGCTTTATATCGTTATCCTACAAAAGAAAGTAAAGTATCTAGACTTGGTGGTAGTAGAGAGGAATTAATAAAACTATATGAGCTTGGCAGAAGTGATATGGAAGAAAGCAAAGAAAGAATCTACGAACTAATAAAATGAAAAAAATCTTAATTATATTATTAACTTTGTTACTTGTTGGATGTAGTACAAATGGGGATTCAAACTCTAATGAAGATTCGAATAAAAATGAGGATTTAAATCCCTCATATAAGTTTATAGATCCCATTAGCGATGATAAGTTATTTTCATTTCTAAACGAAGAAACAGCTGCTTTATTGAAAAAAGCCAATGATAATACAGATGTTGATAATGCTACTTTAAACAATATAGGCAAAACTTTGCCTAGTTTCTCATTTACTTCATATGATGGTTTGACAATTAATTTAGATGATTATGCTAATAAGAAAGTAATATTTGAAGTAGTTTCTACAACTTGTTCACATTGTATGGGGCAAGCTAAAACTAATAATCAGGGAATCGTGGATAGTTTAGATGATGTTGTCTTTATGCAATATTTCATCAATGGCACAAATGATTCTATTGATTCTTTCTATAAAGAAATAGGAGAAAATGTTCCAAGTGATGAAATTATTTTATTGGAAAATGAAGAATTCACTGAATATATTCAAAATAATTATAATTTTGAAGCAACCCCAACTTTCTATTTCTTCAATGATGGAAACCTGTCTTGGGACTTTGTTGGTACTATTAACTTAGAAGCCTTTAACAATTTATATAGTGTAGCCTTTGAAAATGCACTAGATATAAATGATTTGGTTGACGCAAATGGTGTATCAATATTTACGCGTTTAAGAGGCATAGAAGATATTAAAAATGATTTAGGATCAGAAAACTATAATAAGCTTCTATCTTTAGATAATGATGAAAAGACTATTAATCTTACATTGAATAATATTGGTAAAACTTTTGATTTCTATAATCAATTAGACGATGAATCTAATTTTACAAGTGAAGTTATTTGGACTGATTACACTAAAGGTGATGTGACAATAGTGATGGTTAATGAATATAGAGAAGAATTCTTAAATTTATTAAATGACTTCTATAGAGATAACAGTGATATTTCAATGATTGTTGTCAACATGAGTGATGATAATAATTTATCAATGGCTAAAATGCTAGATGCTCCACTTGCCTCTATCATGAATGAGGTTCCGGAAATATTAAATAGTGGCAAGCTTGGTACTTATCCATCTTGTGTATTTATAAAAGATTCAATTATTACAGGCATTTATTCAAA
>CAVEWG010000054.1:0-10651 GCA_963619285.1 Oscillospiraceae bacterium
AGATGTCTAAGACAGCCTTTATAAGAGTGTTCATCAAAGGCACTTATTTTATATTTAGTCGCAATTCTTAAAACAGAATCAATAATAGTATTGCCTATATTATCAATAATTTGACAATGTTTAATAGGTACTATCATATGACTATCATTTACATAATTACCACAAATTAAATGATGTTTATCATCATAGCCAAATGATACTTGTATCTTATTACGATAATAATATGGATCTTTCATTCCAATGATATCTTCTACTTTGCCAAATGATTTTAATAAAGAATTAATATATTCTTGTTTCTTGATTAATTGTTTATCATAAGCTAATCCTTGTAAAGAACAACCACCACAATACTTACTATATTCACACTTATCCATTTGGATTCACCTTTTCTAATAAAATTAAATAACCTACTACTCCAATTAGTGTCACACCAATAGCGATATATTTAACGGCAATAAGCCCTAGGCTATCAGCAATGATTCCAGTAGTTGAACTAGAGAAGAAAGCACCAAAGACACATGCCATTACACAAAGTGCTTGTCCTCTTGTGATTTCATTTTCTTTTAAGACTCTATTGGCAAGTTCTACAACCCCTGGATACATTATCGCAAAGCTTAGACATTGAACAATTTGTGCAAGATATAAGCCAAAGATATTAAAGCTAATTGAAGTTAAAATAGCTTTTAAAAGATAGGCAAAAGAGGCAATAAGTAATAATTTATTTAACTTAATTTTCTTTGATAGAAATGGATATAAGAAGAAAATACCAAAGCACTCAATAACCGCTTTAAAACCTAAAATTGATCCTAGGTCATTTGAATTACCACCAAGGTTTTCAATTAAAAGAATCATGAAATTATCAAAGGCTAGATAGCCATAATAGATACAAGCTAGAGATAACATCAACAAAGTAAAGTACTTGTTGTTTTTAATGAATTGTTTAAAAGAAACTGTTTCTTCTTTTTCTTTTTTAACTTCATTATCTTTAACACCATTAAAGTCTTTTTTTAGTATTGTTAAATCAACCAAAAGAAATAAAGAAGCAAGTATCGCAAAAAGTAACACCGATTTATAGTCAAAGATATTAGTTAATATGCCTAATAAGAAACAAAATATCGCATAAGAAATAGAACCAAAAGAACGAGCTCTTGGATAGTCGATATCGATACCACAATAGGCAAATTTACTATTTAAAGTATTGATAAATGGTTCAAGTGCGATATAGAAACTTGTTCCCGTAATAAAAACTATCGCAAGTAATATACTAGCTTTAGTTAATAAATAATTAAATATTGCGAATATAAAAATTATTAGGGCACAAAAGATACAAATGACAAAGGCATTTATCTTCTTGGATTTATCGGATAAGTCTGCAAGTAATGCTTGCATAATAAACGCAAAAAAACTTGATGATGCAAGTAGTATTCCCGAAGTGCTTGATGAAAAGCCTCTTTCTTTTAGACAATATACGCCAAAGCCATAGACAATTGCGGTTAGGCAATGGAATAAGAATAGTGATAATGAGTACTTAATTTCAATCTTTTTGTTCATAGTGACAATTTTAACATTAATAAATGATTCTGGGTTCTCTACTTTTCTTAATCAATATCGGAATGATCACAATAGATATTGTCAATAAACCTAGTATAAATATGATAAGAAAACGATAATTATTATAATTAGTCCAAGTATGTTTTAAGATGACATCAACAATTTTGATTATTAGTGAGCCTATAAAAGTAGTAATTATCACTTTCTTGCTTAATAGTTCTTTAATTGACTTATCTGGAAACAATAGTTTTAGCACTAACAAGATAATTCCTAGTAACATAAAAAATATCAGCAACAAAGACAATATAAAACTGATAACCGGTGATAGTACTAGTTTAACTAATCCACTAATTAGCTTTAAAAGAAGCGTACCAATTAACCACAATGGTAAGGCAACACAAGCTCTAATTAGGAAAGGAATTTGTTCAATAAAGCTTTGTTTCTTATATTCCATTTTCGCAATTTCAACAGTTGCGTTATGTTCATCTTCATTATTTCTAAGATTCTCTAGAAGATCAGTTGGTGAAGAAAAAGCGCTAGCCAAAAATAATCCAGCTGAAGCAACAGCTGCCGATAAGACAACAGCGATCTTTCTTTTCCCCTTTTCTTCCATACCACTATTATTTTAAGCCATTTCTAACTCTTTGGTACACTTCTTGATATTTATCAAGGCATAGATGACTATTATTAATTCCGTTATTGGCATTGTGAAGAATAAATAATCACCACCTAATGTATAAGGTAGTAAGTATGTTAAGATACCGCTAATAACAAGTCCTCTAAACACGGAAACGATAAAAGCTTTGTTTGGTTTAGAAATTGCTTGAAAGTAATAAGTAGAGAATATGTTAAATGGCAACAGTATAAAAGATAGACTATAGGTTCTTATAATTCTTGGAGCCATGTTTAATATAGACTCTGTTGGTTTCATAAACATATAGATATAGGCATTAGGGAAAAGTAGACTAATACTTGTCCAAAACAAAGCGAATACACCACAAGTAATTAAGGCATATTTTAATACTTCTTTAATTCTATTTACTTGTTTGCCACCGAAGTTGCTAGAAATTAAAGGTTGTGATGCTTGCCCTATAGAATAAGCGCAACATTGGACAAAAGTAGAAATATTAATAATTGGTCCATATATCGATAAAGCATCGCTACCCAAGTATTTCATTATTTGATTATTGAATAAGATGGTTAAAATACCCATGGCTACATCGATAAAGAAAGTAGAAAAACCGGTAATTGTAATTTCTTTCATCTTTTTAAATAATTCGGATACTTTAATTAGTTTTAATGTATTTCTATTAGATTTAAAATGGAGCATTAATACCACAAAAGAAATAAGGGAACCAATTGATGTCGCAAGACCTGCACCAAAGATACCCATCTTCAAGATAAAGACAAAGAAATAGTCACCAAAACAATTAAATAGACCACCTGATAAGACGCCGATTGTGGCAAGGCTTGGATTATTGTCGTTTCTTAAGAAAGCTGCCAACATTTGGTTGAATAAAAACAATGGTAAGACAATCTTCACACTTTTTAAATAGTTACACGCAAGTTCAAGTAAGCTTTCATCAGCACCAAAAAATGTTAGTATTTGTTTCTCAAAGACTACAAATAAAATCCAGGCAATTATGCACAAGATAATTGATTCAATAATGGCGCAAGTAAAATATTGATTGGCTCTATTATCGTTTTTATTTTTTCCTTTTATCGTAGAAAAAATAACACTACCACCAATACCAGTAAGTAGTCCTAAGCTATAGATAATATTCCAAACAGGTGCTACAACCGCTAATGCTGCCGTTCCTAAGGGGCCTTCATATTGTCCTACGATAATCATATCGACAATTGAATAAATAGATGTGATCATTGCCGAGCCAAAGGCGGCCTTTAAATACTTTAAATAAACGGGTTTAATATCATCTTTAAGAAAATCCATACAATACCTCCAAAAAAATGCCGGCAAAAGACGACTTTAGTCATCTCTTATCCGGCATAATCATTTCTCTTAAATGACACTTCCTCCAAGTGACAATTAACATATTAACATAATCAATTTTGTTGTCAATCAAGAATATATTCCATTTGGTATTCTTTTACTTGCATACCCATTTTCTTATAGAAAGCAATGGCACTATCGTTTCCTTCCCATACATTTAAAGTAACTTCGTAGCAGCCCATTTTCTTTGCTTCTTGTTTGACATAATCAAATAAGGCTTTGCCTACACCCTTACTTCTAATGTTTTTATCAACACATAAATCATCAATAAACAATGATTTATGTGGAACCATTGTTGTAGAGAAAGGAACTTCTCTTAACTCACAAAAAGCGTAGCCTAATACTTCATTATTTTCTCTTGCCACATAGATAGGATTGTTGTCATCTTTAAACATATCTAGTAACATTTCTTCGCTATATTTAGTCTTACCTGGCATAAAGATATCAGGACGTATTTGATGATGTATCTCTAATACTTGATTTAATAGTTCTAATACTTTTTCTTTATCTGAATCTTTCGCTCTTGAAATTTCCATGTTATTCTCCCTTTAATAAATCCAATAGTTCATCTTTCGATAGACTTGTTAAACTTGTATTTGCCCCCGACAATATCTCATCAGCAAGATTCTTCTTTTCTTCTTGAAGCTTTAATATTTTTTCTTCAATAGTGCCTTTGGCGATTAACTTATAGACTGTAACCGTATTTTTTTGACCGATTCTATGAGTTCTATCGGTAGCTTGAGATATTACCGCTTCATTCCACCATGGATCATAGTGTATGACGATATCGGCACCAATTAGATTTAAACCCGTACCACCAGCTTTTAAAGAAATAAGGAATACCGGCACATCATCGCTATTGAACTTGTTACATAGTTCCAGTCTTTCTTTCTTATCAGTAGCGCCCGTTATCTTATAGTACTTAATGTTGTTCTCATTTAGTTTTTCTTCCAAAAGTTCCAACATTGAAGTAAATTGTGAGAAGATAAGCATCTTATGGCCACCTTCAATTGATTCTTCAATCAGTTCTAAACAAGTATCTTTTTTAGCACTTCCACCCTTATAATTATCTAATATTAAACTAGGATCACAACATATTTGTCTTGTCTTCATAAGCTCAGCAAGTATGGCAATCTTACTTCTTGTGAAGGCTGATTCATCTTGATTCTCAACAAGTTTAGAAATCTTCATGATTTGGGCATCATATATTTCTTTTTGACTCTTTTGAAAGTTTGCATAATAGACTTTTTCAATCTTATCAGGCAAGTCTTTTAAGACATCTAGCTTTCTTCTTCTTAAGATAAATGGCCCAATCATTTTCTTTAAAGATGTACTAGCATCTTCATCTTTTTCATTGACAATTCTTGATTCAAAATGTTTCTTGAAATAGTCATATGAATATAAATAATCAGGCATCAAGTAATCAAAGATACTCCATAACTCTGACAATCTATTTTCAATTGGTGTACCAGTAAGAGCGAAACGCTTTTTAGAATTAATTTGTTTAACTGCTTTAGCTGCACCAGTTGATTGATTCTTGATATATTGTGCTTCATCAATTACTTCTACATCAAAGTTAATGTCTTCATATTCATCGATGTCTCTTTTTAATAAATCATAGGAAGTAACTAAGACATCATAATCATTTTTATGTTTAAGTACTTCGTTTCTTTCTTGTTTGTTACCAGTAACCATACCAACTTTTATATTTGGTGCGAACTTGTTGAATTCAGCATACCAATTATAAACAAGGGAAGCAGGAGTAATAATTAAAGATAATAATTCATCTTCATTTTCGATTCTATATTGAAGTAAAGAAATGATTTGTAAAGTCTTGCCTAGGCCCATTTCATCAGCTAAGATGCCACCAAAGCCACAATCATATAAAACATTTAACCATTTAAAACCATAAATTTGATAAGACCTTAAATCAGCATTTAATTTATTTGATGGTGCATAAGAACTAATATCTATATGATCAAACTTATCAACAAATTCTTTAAAGTGTTTATCTCTTTTTAGATCAACGTTTTCAAATTCGTTTAATTCTTCATTTAAAGATAATACTCTATATGTTGGAAGCTTTATCTCACCTTTTATAAACTTCTTATCAGTGATATTCATTTCTTCCTTTAGACTAAGTAATTTATCTAAGTCGGAATCATTCATGTCGATAAAGTCACCATTACTTAAACGATGATACTTTTTCTTTTGTTTATAACTGCTTAAGACATTTAATAGTTCATCTTGTGATAAGTCAGACATCAAAGATAGATTTAATAAATCACTCTTGATGTTGACGCCAATTGAGAACTTAACTTTTTTCTTTGTCTTTAAACGATCAAAGCGATCAGTTGAATATACCTCTCCAACTTCTTTTAATCTATTTAGTCCATTAGCTAATAAATCATAAAGGCAATCATCATCTTTTATACAAAATTCATTTTCATCGTTTTGAATAAAGTATTCCTTCATCAAATCAAATACTTCTTTTTCTCTTGCAACATCTCTTTCAGTTGAATCATCAATACTAATTAAAGAATACTCTTTGTCTTTATAATTAACTTTACAATTTATTGTCACAAGTCCATCAACATTGTCTAAATAGAATTTAAAAGTAGGTCTAACTGGAATGTTATCAACAATTGGCGTTTCATCTTCAACTATCAAATTTGGATAAGCCTTTAATTTAGGCAAATAATCATAATAAAAATCAGCTAAATTAGCTTTACCAATTTTAATTGTAGAACCAACACTATAAATTCTATCGACAAGTGGATTATCACATAATAGCCTGCTAAAGCTATTTTCTTTAGCGATGTATTTATATTTGTTTCCTTGCACATATTTAAATTGTTGATAACTTAAAGTAACGCCATCAAACTTATCATCTAAATAATTGTTTTTAATAGTAATCGGTAGATCACTATTCATAATTGATAGTTTGATTATATTCTTGCGTTTATCATTGAATTCTTTATAGATGTATTCAACTTCTCTTCCATACAACAAATCAAACACTTTATCAATTCTTGCTCTCTTTAGCTTAATACAAGAACTACCAAAGGTTTTACTATATATACCCTTTTCTTTAGCCTCATCACTAAAGGCTTTATATTCATTTAGTAAATCTTCAATATATTTTAATAGTGGCTTATCTTCATCAACGAAGTCATAAACATTAAAGTCATACGATGTCTTACTAGAAAGAGTTAATACTCTTTGATTATTGTAACAATCAACAAGGTCAAATAAGTCTTTAGCCATTATCCCTCTTGTTTCACCAACCTTCACCTTGAAAGCACATGATTCATAAAAAGTATCATATTCTAAAACTGGAAAAAGATGTAGACTTTGTTGCCTAATATTATTTACAGCGACTTGTTTATTAAATTTTAAAGAATTTAAAAATTTTAAACCAGCTTCATTGGTGTTATCAATATTATGTGTTTTAAAATAATCATCAATAATAATCAAAGCTTCCGTCTTATTTATACATAGCGCATAGTCATACCTATAATGATAGCTCATGCAATCTTTACAATAACAGCTAAATCTTGTATATTCTTCTTTACTTATTTCTAGGTGAACATAAGAACCAACTGTTTTTATGTCAAATTCAAATTCTTTATCACCATTTAAACCAAAACGTTGGTAATTATTTACTATCTTATAGTCATTTTCATCAAAAGCTTTTAGAGCTTTATCATATACTTTTTGAGGAATGATTAAATCTTTAGTAATAAGTGACATATCAACATATGAAGAAGGATCATTTTTAAAATGATACATTTCTTTATATTTAGGTTGTTCAACAAAAGTATCAGGAAAGACATCCTCTATTTCATACATTACTGCTGCGATATGTTTACATAAAAATTTGTTTTTCTTAAAATATGGACAAGTACATTTGGCCGCCGTAAGCTCACCCTTATTATTTATAGCTACACTTACTTTATAGTTATCATTTCCAAATACCGATGCGGTAAATATGTTGTTATCTTTACTTAAATAATCAACGGTCGCATTTTGGAAATAATCCAAACCTTTCGCCAATGTCCAACTATCAAATTCATCTTGCCAAGCCATGAGATAATTTTATCATAAGAAAAAAGGGATAAACCAAAGTTCATCCCTAATCTGCATTAAACATTACTTTATTGAATAATCCTTCACAAAACTCTTTGCCCTTAGATTTAATAAACATATCTGTGCTTGGTCCACCATTGCTTAATAAGTTATCACGATATTGTTTAATAAGTTCTTTTTTCTTTGTTGAATCTGTCTCTTTTAAACCTTTAGAATTATCTAAATATTGTTTTAGATAATCGTATGCCAAGGTATCAAAACGTTCACTTAATTCAACACTTCCTTTTCTATTGATACTGACATCAAGTAGTATTGAGTCATACCAATTACTAGGATGTTCAACGTTTGGTATATCTTTATAATCTTCTAGTAAAGTATTTAACTTATCACTTAAATCGTTATCGCCTTTATTAATCAAAACGTCATATAGTTCTGTTAAGATATTATCGCTTCCAAAAGCTTTAACACGATCATATGAATATAAATAAGTATCTTTGTTAATTGGGCTAATGATTAAAGTATCTAGATGCATCATATCATTACCACCTTTGATATAAGCTACACTACCTAAATCGCATTTGTAACGGCCACAATTAATATTCATGCCATTTAAGTCAAACGACTTATATTCACCTACATCTTGTTCATTAAGTGGATAATAAGAACCAATTAATTCTAATAATTTATCAATCATTTCTTCTTCTCTTTCTTTTTGGCTTCTTTTGCCATTATCTTTTCCTTACTAGTCATATGATACAAAGGAATAAGCGGAATTATCAATGGTGTCTTATCAGCATATTCATTATATTCTTTTTTGTTGCCATAGTTTTTGATGTGTCTAGTTTCAACTCTTTTCGCTCCATTCATCATTATCGCTATGATTAAAACATAACCAACAGAGGCAATTATCCATTGTTTGCCAATTAAAGCACCAATGCCTGAAATAATAGAACCGGTCCAAAATAGCATCTCACCAAAATAGTTTGGACATCTACACATCTTATATAATCCATCCATAGCAGGCATATTAGGATTTTTCTTTTTAGCTTCATCCTTTTGTTTATCACTTAAAGTCTCAATAATGATGCCAATTAAACTGATTATGATTCCAATTGTTAGGAATATATTATTACTTGAATCATTTAATAAACGATAAATAGGAGCAGCAGATTGGCATACATACATGACAGACATCATAATCCACATAATAAATGAAGCGAAGAAAGGAGCCTTCATATTAACACCTATTTCATTCATCTTTTTACGATAGCTTTCACTCTTTAATTCTCTAATAAGCAAAAAACCACCAAGTCTTATGCCATAGACCATAAATAAGATGCATTGAACTACAAATAAGAAATTAAAGCCTTTCATCAAGGATAGAATCAACATTGTAAGACCGATGCCAGCACTAGCTAGACCATAGCCTACTGACATAAACCAAATAAATCTTTTAAAGCCAATTGAGCAACATACTAGAGCTACTACAAAGAATAGCCATATTTTATCTATAAATACCATAATTAAAATTTAAGTCCTTTTTCATAGATTTCATTAATATATTCTTTAAAACTTCTTTCACCAGTTTGAACAGATGCCACCATATCTTCAGTCATTGTCCACTTACCAAATTTGATAACACCTTTCTTCCATTTAGGCGCAAAGAAAATAATCATATCAAATAAGAAAGGTGGCGCATATTTAATAACCGGTGTTTTACCTGCAGCCTTGAAAAACATTTCCGCAATTTCCTTATATGTATAAATTTCATGACCACCAACATCATATTCTTTATTGTCATCACACATATGATCAACAATATAATCAGCGAAGTCTCTTGTATCGATTACGTTACACTTAATTTCATTTTTAGTCTTAAGTAAAGTTACTTCACCCTTTTCTACCTTAGGTTGGAAAATATGAGCAGTGTCATAGAAATAGCCTGTTGGCCTAAAGATAGTATATGTAAGCCCTGACTTTCTTAGTTCTTCTTCAAACATTGCCTTAGCATCTAACATTGGGATGTGTCTACCTTTATCAGCTTTTAGAACTGAGACATAGGCAAAGTGTTTAACACCAGCACTTTTAGCTTCTTCAAGTAGATTCTTGTTGGCATTAAAGTCAATGTCATAAGGTGTTACTTTTTCAGATGCTTTAGTAAGTCCTACGGTTGTGATTACTACATCAATACCATCTAGTTTACCTTTTAGTTTTTCTTTTTCTGTCATATCAATCTTTAAAGGTGTAAAGCCCTTAAAATCCCTGTCTCTTGTTACCATATCAGCAGCGATAACTTCATGTCCTTTTTCAACTAATGATTTAAGAACATCACTGCCTAAGTGGCCAAATGCACCAGCTAATAATACTTTCATAATTTTAATTCTCCTTTATTACTAATTCATTAAGTCCGTTTGAATCTAGACTTTTAACCCCTATATACAATGAACATTGGCCAATTATATTAACTAGCTCAGCTGCCCAATTCATGTAACTTACACTAAAGTCCTTACTTGATAGATAACCCATCATAAGTGAAAAAATAAATGAAATCACAAAACAAATAATCAATTTATTCTTTTTCATCTTTTTAGAAATCATAATTAAAGATAAATCCATACCTACAAGCCCTAATATAATTAGCACTACAAAGATCATTGTCCCTGAAAAGATTACTGGAGTTAGGGCATACACCCTATTTTTTGATTGAGGTAAATACATCATACATAACATTGCTGCACCTGTCATCATAAAGCCTATGGCTTGTAAAGGAAAAAACATAGAATTCAATCTTTCAAAGTTACATATATTTGCAGCATAAAGTAACTTATATAAAGCCTTTAACATACCAGCCATAAAAACATCAATTGTACCTGCACAAAATAAAGCGTAGGCACCTTTAGACATTTTGTTGTAAAAGTTTTTTTGAAGCAGAAATATTGTCATCCCAAAGAAAATTACAGGGATAAAATCTACTATAGCCATTGGAATAGTATACATAAT